>QNER01000491.1 GCA_003646175.1 Candidatus Parabeggiatoa sp. nov. 1 | reverse complement strand
TTTTGGCTGTACGTGTCCATTAATTCAAACATTTGATGAATCTTATTATTTTATATAGTTCTATAGTATTTCAGAGAAATACTATTGGCTTTATTACCCCTTTAAGTGTTAGCCTAACTAAAGCGTCGATTCCTCTTTTTGAGGAAAATTATAACCGTGAAGAATGTCGTCGATATGTTGTGTTCAACAAGAGATTGAAGGAGGTTTAATCTGACATTTGGTTTTGAACGGTGATTGACGTGATTAATCTGATTGATGTGATAAAGGGTTTAGTTATCACAATTCTCTCACCGTTCATTTCTCATGAATTTTTCCTCACCCACATTGCCGCAGTATTCATGTTTCACTTCTCAAAAATTACCTTGAAGCCAATTTTTCATACGACCAAATGTCCCTTTGATACTTATTGTCTGCTGGGTAATCTCCGATATCCGCTCATGGCGGTATTGATAACCAAACAAAAGTAAACCCACCCCGGTCGCATGAATTGGGTTATGCACAACATCAATCAATCCCGTGATATGCTTAGGATAACCCATTCGCACCGGCATAGAAAACACTTCTTCAGCCAGTTCTACAACACCATCCATTTTGGCACTGCCGCCTGTCAATACAATTCCTGCGGCAATCAATTCTTCATAACCACTGCGTCGCAAGACGGCTTGTACGAGGGTTAATAATTCTTCATAACGTGGTTCTACCACATCTGCTAAAGTTTGCCTCGCCAACTGGCGAGGAGGACGGGCACCAACGCTAGGTACTTCTATCATTTCTTCAGCATTCGTCAATTGCGTCAAGGCGCAAGCATATTTAATTTTAATCGCTTCAGCGTATTGAGTAGGCGTACGTAGGGCGACAGCAATATCATTAGTGACTTGATCGCCTGCGATAGGAATCACCGCCGTATGGCGTATTGCACCTTCGTTAAACACAGCAATATCAGTCGTCCCACCGCCAATGTCCACCAAACAAACGCCTAAATCTTTTTCATCTTCAGTCAACACGGCGCTACTTGAAGCGAGTTGTTCTAGGATCATGTCATCCACTTCTAGTCCACATAGGCGCACACATTTGATAATATTTTGCGAGGCACTGGCTGCACCCGTAACAAGGTGAACTGATGCCTCTAAACGAACCCCAGCCATACCTATGGGTTCGCGAATACCTTCTTGGTTATCAATGATAAATTCTTGAGGAAGAATATGAATAATTTTTTGATCCGCCGGAATAGCAACGGCGCGGGCGGCATCCATGACTCGATCAATATCATCTTGCGTCACTTCACTGTCACGAATCGCCACGATGCCGTGTGAATTCATACTGCGGATATGACTGCCGGCAATGCCGGTATAGACAGAATTAATCTCACAACCTGACATTAACTCCGCTTCTTCCACGGCGCGTTGAATCGAATGGGTGGTGGATTCAATATTGACAATCACACCTTTTTTTAAGCCCCGTGATGGGTGTTGCCCGATCCCGATGATTTCGACTTCATTGCCTTCGGGAGAGACTTCACCCACAATGGCTACCACTTTGGAGGTACCAATATCTAGGCCGACGACTAAGTTTTTTACTCTGGGTGGCATGTTTGTCCTCATTCTGCCTTTGCTGTTCGTACCGCAATGCCATTAGTGTAACGCAGATCGATATGCAACACGGAATCGATCGAGGCGGGCATCAGCGATTGAGAAAGCGTTGCAGTCTGGCCTTTTAGTTTGTCACCGCGTCTGCGCTTACGTTTCATACCGTTGTCCAACAGCTTATGCCATGAAAAATGGGTGTTGCAGCCAAATTCGTGAATTTGTAAACCTCTTGTTGGTTCTAGCGGCACAAGCGGGTTGTAAACGTTTTAATATTCTACCTACACTACCATACAACCCGGTAAACAGGGGTAAATCCAAGTTTTTATTTCTCACTTTCAGTGATTTCCTTTTTAGGATGTGACAAACAAGTTGCCCTCGTTTAACGCCTGCGTTCCGAACCTCTAACTATGTAACGATCATGCACTAGATTCCTAGTTCTCAGCCCCAACGGAGCTCCTTATTATAGCCTGTGTAACTACCAGGTGCTGAAGGGCGCAAGTTCTCAGCCCCAACGGGGCGAATTATTATAGCCTGTGTAACTACCAGGTGCTGAAGGGCGCAAGTTCTCAGCCCCAACGGGGCGAATTATTATAGCCTGTGTAACTACCAGGTGCTGAAGGGCGCAAGTTCCTAGGGCGCTGCCCTAGGCTTTAATAAAGCGCCCTTTCAGGGCTGAGTAGTTACGTTTTTTTTCTTTAACAGCCGTTATGAAGGAAAAGACTTGCAAAAGGCCAAAAAAGCCAGTAGCTAAAGCGATTGGTTATACGCTTTTGTGCCCTAAAGGGCACTGCTCAACTAACTGGTTTAGTAGGCTTTAGCCTAAAAAAGCGTATCGCCTTAGACATTTAAGGCTTTTGGCTATTATTGCAAGAGGCTCAAGAATCGGTGTGACATGCTTGCGTTGCAGCCATCTATTCTAGTCCACTTACCTCAAGTTCGACTCTATTCAAATCCATAAATAATTTAATTTTGTTTATTTTAAGAATTTTATCAAATTTGCCAAACCTCAAAAGTTTTTTACTAAATTTTTCCTAGCGGTACGATTAAAAATCATTCGCTTTAAATATATTCTACATAAAATGCGTTTAGATTACCCCATGCCAAAATCGACGTGATGTAACCGATTGATTTTTAAAGCGGTATAAAACCCCGAAATTTTAACCATACCGTGTGAATTTTTCTGGACTATTATAACTAGAACTTACGCATTGATAAATTAAAATATTTTTTGATTCAATGACTTATTAATTTCATCTATTTATAGTCAGTTTTTTTAATACCAATAAAATCAAATACTTATGTTCTGAGTGCGTAAGTCCTAATAACGAGCGGCCGTTTTCTATGTATGGGGTAATTCATTGATGCTTATGGCAAAACCTTCAAAGTTTCCAAAACGCTTTACGGTTTGGGTAATTCATTGATGCTTATGGCAAAACCTTCAAGGTTTCCAAAACCTTGAAGGTTTCTATTTGCCCCCCCCCTTTTAAATTGCTGTTAACTGCGACGCGCCAACAAACACCCCCGTTTATGCCTTTAACAAAAGGACTGACAACTCAATCACAAAAAATTTGACCGCAACAAATTTTATACCATACCACTGCCATTTTGATAGTACAACATCAAATTATATTTTTAACATAACGCAACTCTCAAATTAATAATATATCAAAGGGCAATCATAAAGGATTGCTCCTACAAGCCATTAAAATATATATGGATTTGCAGGGGCACTCCTTTGTGGTTGTCCCATTGGTGACTTCATTAGTCTGAAAATTTCTAGAAATTATTGATATTTGCGAAGCTCGAATCAACGGATGTTGCAAAAAGTAATTGTTAATTCAATTATATTAATACTTAATATTCAATAACTAAAAAGTTAAGCATTGCGTAAACAATTAAAACATAAGTGTGTGCTATATTTAAGTTTTAACAAAAATAAATCAAAAAATGTTATTGAATTGATTTAGGGTGTGTGTTTATTAATATATATACAGATTCTCTGCAATAATTTAATCAATTATCGGTGATAAAAAATATTTATATAAGAAAGATTTATTTAATGACTAATTTTCTGTATTCTCGATTTTAAATTCTCGATTTTCTGAACAAACCGCAACGGATACTATACGGAAAGTACAACTTCTTTCCGGATTTAACGGATTTAGGTTGTTAAAGCGGAGGTGGCTCAAAGTCTTCTCCAATGCTTTGATAAATAAATAAGCCATAACCGGTGATTTCATTTTCACCCTTTTCAAGGCAACGATGTATAAATTTCCCCAAAAAAATTGCAATAGGTAATGTATTAATTAGTACAGCGGATTAGGGGTATCAACGGATTGATTAAACCGATTTTTAAATGTAGAGACATTTTCAAGATTCGGGGGTGGCTTTATATAGACGTTCAGAAAAATATTTAGGGCAAAACCGTAAAGCGTTTTTGCAACGCTTTACGGTTTCTAACTGAAATTATTTATCTGAAAAACTATAGGTTAGCCATAACGATTTATTTATCTGATTACAATGGATTTTGTTGATACCTTATCAATTTGCCAAGATTCCTTTACCCAGAAGGGGTTTTTCAGGCTAAAGTTTCGCTTCGCTGTACTTTAGCCTGAAAATGTGAATAGCCTTATGTTCCACATAAGGAAAAATGAATAGCCTTTGCACATAAAAACACGCGCAACCCCGAAGGGGTTGAATATGAATAGCCTTATGTGAAACCTAAGGAAAACGCGCAACCCTGACGGGGTTGAATGTGAATAGCCTTATGTGGAACATAAGGAAAGAATAGCAATAACATCAATAGGATATACCCAAGTGACTGACAAAATTATCCCCAAGCATACTTTGAAAACGACTTTTTTAAAACTTGGACGTTTGCTCGTCTGTCCGTTTAAACCTAAACCGCGTCCCCCTTTGTCGCGCTTTATTGTCAATTCCGTTATCGCAATTCTTGTGATTATCGGGTTGTATGGGATGGAGGATTCTTTACTTGTCAAAGAGTATAAAGATAAGGTGCTAGATTGGATCATGTATTGGCATAGCGATTTTGTGCCCATTGTGTCCAACAATCAAGAAATGCAGCGTATGATGCTGTTTGAGGTTGATGAACAAGCGTTTCGGGAATTTGGCTCGCCGGTGATTACGCCACGCGCTAAGCTTAAGGCTTTGATTGAACAGGCAGAAAAGGGCGGGGCTAATGTGATTGCGGTGGATTTGGAATTATCATGGTGGAGCGATGGTTGCATCCATGAACCCGGTAAAGTGCCGGCTTGTTCGCCCGCGAAATCGACGGCTGATGAGGCTTTGGCACACTATCTTCAAACGCTGAATGCACGCAACGATGCAAACGCGCCGCTTATTATATTAACGCGTGTTTATCGTTATCCTTTGAAAGACGGGCAGTTGAATGATCAAGGTTTTCGATTTCGTGCGCCTTCTTTTTTGGATAGCACGCTCACTGAACAGAACAATGTTTTTTGGGCTTCTACCTTTTTTGAAGTCGATGATGATCGCGTGCGTCGGCGCTGGCATTTAGCGTCGTTAGTCTGTCAACAGGATCATTTGACGCTTGTGCCCTCCATGCAACTGTTTGTTGCGTTGGCACAATTGTATGCGACGCCCGATGGTACTCGTGAGGCTGCACGGATTATCCGCACCAAGTTAAAGGCGTGGAATGACTGGGCGAATACCCTCTCTTGTGATGCCAGCCAAGGCACGACTCTGCCGATATTATGTCAGCAGCAAACGTGTCCGGATTTGACGGTAGAGTTGCCCCAAAAACCCGGCATTAGTGACAAAATACATCGTGTCGATTTAGCCGGGGGGCGCGAAACCGAAAGGGTGGTTTATCGCTTTGCACCGCCGGATAATCCTCAACCTTTTCAGCGTAGTTTGATTGATAAAAAAAGCGCATTGGATGTGTTAAGCAATGGGGCAGAGGTAGATAATAAAATCGTTTTCATTGGGGTAACGCATCATGCCAGCGGCGATCTTCACCCCATCCCGATTCGCTATAAAGAAGTGGATGGTGTATATGTGCTTGCCAATGCGGTGGATACGTTGCTGCGTTTTGGGCAATTTCAACCGCAGCCTTGGTTTGCTAAATTGTTTATTTCTGTCGGTGTTATTTTCGTTGCAATCTGGCTTTTTACTTGGTATGGGATTGCAAGAGCGTTTGTGTTTAGCACTATTTTGGTGGGGGTGGTATTATTTGTATTCAGTGGGCAAGCCTTACATCACGGTATCTGGGTAGATATTGCGTTGCCTATGTTAATATTTCAGATCATACAAGCGATATGGAATATATTAATATATCCCATCATTTGGTTTTGTTGTGATTGCCTGAACATCAAGTTTTTTTGTGCCCGTTTAGAGGCCGAAAACAGGTAACAGGAGTCCAAGATTTATCTTGGATCTGTCCAAACTAAAGTTTGGACTCCTGAGCTTTACCTATTACCCATTACCCATTCACACAAGGAGAACAAACCATGTTAAATAAACCATGCACTATGTATGGATTGATGTTATCAGTGGGTTTAGGCACGCCTATTTCCGCTGCTCATGCCTCGACTTGC
Source organism: Candidatus Parabeggiatoa sp. nov. 1 (assembly GCA_003646175.1). Classification (GTDB taxonomy): domain Bacteria; phylum Pseudomonadota; class Gammaproteobacteria; order Beggiatoales; family Beggiatoaceae; genus Parabeggiatoa. The sequence goes on along the minus strand of QNER01000491.1, from coordinate 69 downwards.
CGTCCCATTGTCGCTGAAATCCAGAAAATAGAGGCCATTGATCAAGTTGGCATTCTCCGTTTTTCTCAA
>QNER01000490.1 GCA_003646175.1 Candidatus Parabeggiatoa sp. nov. 1 | reverse complement strand
CAATCCCCCGCGTAAGCCCTTTCACCAAACATCATCCAGGTCAGGAACTTTCCGCTTTATTGCACAAACTGTGACATCGTCGAGCAATGTGCGTAACATCAGTTAACAAATTAGGCATCTAATTAGACTTTTACTTGATCACACCTCAAAAATGGTGGGCGGCTGGGGCGTTTTTATGGATGATCTTCTTAAACAAGTAAAGTAGAAGTGTAGGGTGGGCAACAAAAACACGTTTGGGGGGCAACTGACATATTTTGGTGGGCTTTGTAAAGATGGTGGGCAACAAAAAGACGTTGGGTGGCTACGATATTTTGGTGGGCTTTGTAAAGAAGTTTGGGGCCGGCAACGTTTGGTGGGCTTTGTAAAGATGGTGGGCAACAAAAAGACGTTGGGTGGCTACGAACTGTAAAAAATCATAACATCAAATTACCAAACGAGTAGGTGAACCTTATCCTTATCCGTTAATTTCGAGTATCCGTTGTACTCAATAGCTGTTCAAGTTGTGATAATGACCCTTTTTTGGTGGGCAACTGATATATTTTGGGCGCATTCCCATTTTCACGGACATAGTACAACGGATACTCTTCATTGCCGGATAGGGCACCGTATCGTTCATAATTCTCAAAAATGTCCTTTCGCACCTTTAGTTTAACCGCGGCAACCAATAGAGTGAAAAATCCTAACATCAAATGACAAAACGAGTAGGTGAACCTTATCCTTATCCGTTAATTTCGAGTATCCGTTGTACTCAATAGCTGTTCAAGTTGTGATAATGACCCTTTTTTTGGGAATGCGCCCCATATTTTGGTGGGCTTTGTAAAGAAGTTTGGTGGGCAACTGACATATTTTGGGGCCGGCAACAAGGTTTGGTGGGCAACAAAATAACAAAGCCCACCCTACGATCTGACATATTTTGGTGGGCAACAACGTTTGGTGGGCTTTGTAAAGAAGTTTGGTGGGCAACCAAAAGACGTTGGGTGGCTACGATATTTTGGGGCAGTGTAAAGAAGTTTGGTGGGCTTTGTAAAGAAGTTTGGTGGGCAACAAAAACACGTTTGGTGGGCAACAACGTTTGGTGGGCTTTGTAAAGAAGTTTGGTGGGCAACAAAAAACACGTTTGGTGGGTAACAAAAACACGTTTGGTGGGCAACAAAAAGACGTTGGGTGGCTACGAACTTTGGTTTTATCCTTTCTTATAACCAATCCTTGTAGTTGTTGTGGGAAATCCGTATCGATTAACCAATCCTTGTAGTTATTGCTACACCGGCTTATAAATTCGCCGGTGTACTTTTCCTTTCCCTTATCTACCTGCTTGATGCCGAAACGTCGAATACAGCTCTCTGGGGGTGGAAGCCGTCAAATACCTGGGCATAATGGTTTCTACCGCACGGGGAGTAATGCCCAACTGGGGCAAATGATTATTGTCACCGCAGACGCTATCCATTTTTGAAGAAAGGTAATTATCTCGTGAATAAAGTTTACCCGGTGCAAATTCCATAAAACGCGCTGCAATATAAGAGCTTTTATCCCCCAAAGGCATGATGTAACGTTTCAGCCCCATCAATTTGGCCGTATAGCCCACCAATTCTTGCAGCGTGTAAACTTTGGGGCCGCACAGATTATAGCGTTGCCCAAAATGTTCAGGACTATCAATCGTTTGCACCATCGCGGCCACCACATCATCCACCCACACTGGCGCAAATTTGGCATGTCCCGAAGGCAACATAAATAACGGTGAAGGCAAACGCAATAATCCCGCAAACTGATTGAAAAAGGAATCGCCATCGCCAAAAATCACTGAAGGCCTAAAACTGGTCACTTGCAAACCTTCGGCTGCATGGACAAAATCCTCAGCTTCGCCTTTGGTACGCAAATAGTGACTTGTCCCATTTTTGGCATCGGCATTTAACGCACTGATGTGTAATAACCGTTTAATATTATTATCTAAACAAGCGGCAACCACGTTTTGAGGCAATTCAACATGCGCTTTGCGAAAGCCGGCACCTTTCTTGCCACTTTCATTGAGAATGCCAACCAAGTTAATCACCGCCTCGCAACCGGCGAGTTGCTCACTCAATTGTTTCTGATCATAAACTGAAGCCGATACCAATTCCAAATGGGGCAATACCAGTAAATCACGATGTTGCTCGCGTTGCCGCGTCAACACTCGTATTTGCCACCCCATTTTATTCAAACGATTAATGAGATGTTTTCCAACAAATCCAGTACCGCCTAATAGACAAATCTTACGCATACTTTTCTCCTTTTAATGGTAATGGGATCGACGCAAAGGTTTTCGCTAAGCTGTCAACTTTTGCATCGATTAAGTCATGGTTAATTATTTGATGCTCAAATATGTTAGGGAAATTTATTATAGTCTAACGGCTATTCTTCTAAACTGCGGCACTTTGGAAGAAAGATGAACTTCTCTCTCTGTCAAACGACATCAATCTCGCATTCGGCCTTCATTACAGGCTAAGGTTCCCCAGGTTGCACCTGGGGCTATTCACATTTTCAGGCTAAAGTTTTTGCTCGCAAAAACTTTAGCCTGAAAACCCCTTCGGGGTTGAGAAAAGTGATTTGGGTATGTTTTCTGGTATGTTAATTTTTTGGAGATACCTTATTTATTAAATAACTGATGTGACGCACAATGCTTGGCTTTCGTCATATTTATCGCTCAAACGAAATGACAACAGCCCAATTTTGATCCTAAAACCCATTTTGAAACTGTGTGCGTAACATGAGTAAATAATCTTTGTATTTGTACAGGACAAAAATTGGTAGTGGTGCAATGTGGGCGATGGAGTCCACAACCACCCAAACTAAAGTTTGGACTCCTTTCTGGTTCTGCGTTTTTCGGAACCTCGAAAGCATATCACCCACATTTCATACAAAAAAATATTCAAGTCGTGATGCTATCGCTTTTTTTTTGCGTGAGCCACACTCAATAGCTTTGCTCATATCAACGTGGCTTGGCAAGTTAAGACTTTTTCATAAGAACCTAAATGAACAGTAAATCCTCAAGAGTGATACTATCGCCAAAAAAAGCGATAGCATCACAAAAGGATTACCCAATTTAACGGCTTTCTTTGTAAATGAACAGTCACTCCTCAAGAGTGATACTATCGCCAAAAAAAGCGATAGCATCACAAAAGGATTACCCAAATTAACGGCTTTCTTTATAAATAGCGCGAGCTGTTGTCGCTGCAATGGCAATCAAACCAAAAGCAATTGGCCATGTTAAATCTAATATCACGCCGCCAGCATCCGGTTTGTCAATATTTCTCAAAAATGCATAAGTGATATCGCCGAGGTAAAATATAAACAATCCTACCAGCATAAACCACCACGGGCGACTAATCACGCTGCCGACTAATATTGAAGCCGTTGCCACTGTCATGGCTAACAAAATGGAGTCGAAAATGATGTAGGCCAGCGTTACGAAAAATGGCAAAGGGCCAAGTGCTTGAAAACCCTCAATATTAATCCAAAGCGCGAGGCTAAAAGCACCGATAAACGCCACCAGAGCGGCAATCCAACCCGCTAGTGGAATATCGACGTTGACATTTTTTCGGAAATTTTTTAAAGCCAACAGCACAAACGGAACGAGCATCAAAAAGCCAATATCGGCATACCAAGGAAAAGGAGCATATACTCCCTGATACAACACCGGGTACACGGCCTCTAGCACCGCGCCCGCGCTCCAAAAAAACAGTCCTATACTCAACAACTCCCATGCGGTACCCGTATTATCATTAGGACCAAATATCATCATTGTGCGATAGCACAACAAAGCTGCCCCCATTGAGGTCACAAATTGCATGAAACTATAGTAATGCGTATAAAATACCGCTTGTTCTGTGTTGACAGTTAAAACCCATAACGGGATAGCAATGGCACACAGAATAACCCAAATCACGATAATAAACAGAAAATCTCTTGACATATCCAATTGTTTCAAGTTAAAAGGTTATGTATAATTTTAGCATCTTGAGGTGGCATGATCGACAACGCACTGTCAAAACAACGTGTCTGTAAGGCGGGTGTCCCCACTTGTTTGAGGGTGTCTTGCACCATTTGAGCCCAGAGTCGATAAGGATAGGTACCGTAAATGGGATCCGGATCACTGCCTTTTTCCCAATCAGGCCATTGGCGGTGGATATTTTGCCAAAGTTTCTTCGTATAGGCCTTAGCAATATGCGATCCCATCAATTTTGTCATCTTGTCAGTTAAGTTAACTTCAAATTGTTGCATCAAGACACCAATGGATTCAACATAACTGATAACGACCAAACCATGGCTCGTCAAATACCAAAAACCGTTCCAGAACTCGTCTTTGGATAAATTGCCGGCCGGGATATCCGTTAATCGACTACCCGAACTTATCTGCGTCAAGAGCGTTAAAGCCGCCATACGAAATGGTGAATTTTTAAGCGGTTTTAATTGAACACGGGTGACACAAGCATTCATCAGCATCGGGCAAGTGTCGATAATGGCGGGGGAAATTTCATTGACCAATTCTTCCACCATGCGTGAATAATTTTCCAAGGAATTGTCAGCCACATTTTGTGATTTCAACTCCAACTCGCCCGCCTTTTCCCAAGCAATGGCATCAAGTGCTTGTGCATCGGTATAATCAACATAATGTACATTCACCACCATGCCTTGCTTGAACCATATACCGGCCATATTATCGTTTTTACCAATGACAAAACTGGCTATGCCAGAAAATTTTCTGGCTATCAATAGGCCTAAGATTTGTACAACAAAAATATCTTGAAATTGCACCGCTTGCCTCCGTGATGATTTCTTGTGACAAACTACCGGAATTTGATTGACAATTCTAATTTGTCATAATTTCCCCTGTTGGCTGAAAACAAAAGTTGTGACACTTTTCCCTGTCATGCCTGCCTGAAAGTGGGAATCCAAGAAAGGAAATTATTGCAACTTTCCTTTTAGGACGTTTGTCTGACTGAAAGTATAAGTGATTGATTAACCATGATTTTATGTTTAGGCGTTATTGAAAAACTCAAAAAATATCAATGGTTTACATAAATCAGTCAGACAGGCTCCTATAGACGTTCAGAAAAATAGGGCAAAACCTTCAAGGTTTTCAAAACCTTGAAGGTTTATAACTGCTATAGCCCTCCTTTTAAAGGGATGACAGGGATTTATCACAACAAGTCCACAGAATATAAAGGGGAAACATGGTCCAACAAAATAGAATTTATGTACTTTTCATCCTAACCGCCTCAATTCCTCGTGAGGAGAGTTGCCTTTCCTGAATATGGCACTACTCTATGCACATAATTTTTAAATATATGATTTTTATATATTTTTATATTATTTCGGGTTGGGTTGGTGGGCAAGCGGGCTGTACGATTTTTGAGTATTTTGGATTTCTAACAGCCCGCTTACCCACCCTACGAAAAACTAACCGCCTCAATTCCTCGTGAGGAGAGTTGCCTTTCCTGAACATGGCGAAGGTGTGAAAAGATAAAGGTGAACGGGTAGTCCGGTACATTTTGTGACTTATACAGGGCTACCAATAAAGGTGAAAGAATTAATTATTTGAGGGCTACCCTTCATCGCGGCAACACTTTGTCATTTTGATTTCCGTCCCAAATCTTGGGAACTCAATATTCCTTGCATTCGCTCTATGTCCCACTCAGGTATCTCGCCTTTCATTCCTAATCTATTGTAGCAAGATAATCGTGGACTTGTTAAGTCGGTGCAAAATATCAATAAAGAATACTTATAGGATCATCCATACCAATTATGGCTGATGCCTCTCTCAATTTCTAAAACCGAAAGAGATTTCTACCCCAGGTTGCACCCTCATCGTTATACATAAGTCAAAATGTAGCCACCCAGGCCTTTTTTGCCCACCTTAACTTAACCTTGCTTAAATGGTGGGCAAAAAAAAGACTTTGCTGGCCCCCTACAAATATTATTAAAAATCAAATGCTTAAATACTTATGTATAACTATAAGAGGTTGCACCTGGGGCTATTCACATTTTCAGGGTTGATAAAAGTAATTTAGAATTTTTATGGTATGTTAATTTTTCTACCCCAGGTTGCACCTCACTGCCATTAAGTTAAGGGCAACCACAAGGGATTGCCCCTACGAATCGTTATCTCGTGTAGGGGCAATCCTTTCGAAGCAAAAGTTTTTGCGCGCAAAAACTTTTGCTTCGAATATGGTTGCCCTCATGAAAAAGCTTAACTTAATGGCAT
>QNER01000489.1 GCA_003646175.1 Candidatus Parabeggiatoa sp. nov. 1 | reverse complement strand
GCCTTCACTAAAATCCTTGCCTAAGTGTCATTTCGTTTCGATGTTAGGAGAAATCTGATATATATTAACACATTGATAAACAAAATATTTCGTGAGAGGGTTTTCGTCCAACCACTATATAATAAGTATAACTATATTCGCTGTACTTGATTACTTTAATTCGTTGATTTCTGGGATGAGTTGTACTTAATTTCTAAGCGGTAAGTTTAAATAAATTAACATAAAAATTGGGTTTCTTAAAATCCATTTTGCGGTTTGGTTGCGTTTATTAAGAATTGCTGATTGATCCCCCCGATTTTTTCTGGTTGCCATTTTTTGTGAGATACGTATCATGTAAAAGTTTTTATTTAACCCCTTATGGAGCGGTGAGTACAACGGATTGACGGATATAACGGATTTTTTGTTGCCCACCTACGTCTTTTTGTTGCCCACCAACTCGGCGACATCTACTTTTGCGTAGTTCCCATTACCCATTACCTAATTACCCTTTCGGCGTTGGTCATCATTTCGTCAAAGGTTTTTTTGTTGCCCACCTACGTCTTTTTGTTGCCCACCAACTCGGCGACGGTGGGCAATAAAAAGACATTGCCCACCCTACATCTACTGATGCCGTTCGTTTGAAAATGGCACCGGCTGCCCGCCCAGCACGAAGCCAGAAAATCGATGATGAGCGACGCTATATCGACACGCGCGATGGCACCGTGATTGATAATAAGACCGGATTAATTTGGCTCAAGAATGCTAATTGCGTTGGCACCAAATACCCGAGTTTCGATAGAGACTGTTCATCCGGTGACGGTAAAGTGAATTGGCAAGATGCGAAAGCATTTGTGATGGGACTAAATACCGGCCAGTTTCCGGAATGTGATGCGAATCATACCGATTGGCGGCTGCCCACGCTTCAAGAAATGCAGAGTCTTGTCCACTATGGTTTTTACAATCCGGCGATGTCCAATGCGGCCGGCACAGCACCGTGGCAAGAGAATGATGCGTTTTCTAACGTAAAATAGGACAGTTACTGGACATCTACCCGAGATGCGTCTAACCCCGACTTTGCTTGGCGCATGAGATTTGATCGTGGTTTAGTGTTTACAGAACACAAATCCTATCCTTTCTACGTGTGGCCGGTGCGAAGTGAACCAGATTGTCAATGCTCGGAAGGATTATAGTTATTTCTGGTTGCCACGTGCGAGAGCGAGCGAGATAGCCAGGGGCGTTGCCACGGGCGTAGATAATACGCACCTTCGGTGCTAAGTTTTAAAGCGCCGAAGGTGCGAAATTAATATAGCCAGCGTAACTACCTGGAATTTATAAAACAATAAATTATAAATTGGTTTTTCATTCATCATTCATCATTCACCATTCACCATTTTCATCACTCTATCGTCACCGTCCCAACATTCAGAGCCCAAGATTCCGGATGTGCGAATGGCTTAATACCCTCTTTCGCCCTGAGTAAATAAAGTGGATATTCGCCGCGCGGAAAATCGGCACTCACGGGTAATTCCACAACGAGTTCCTCACCTTGCCAAGGCGGCAGCGTGCTACCATCAAACAGTTCAAAACCATTCAGTTCGTTCAACGTAAACACCGCACTCCCATCGGGCAAAGCAATACCAATATAGGAGACTTTGCCGGGCGGCAATCCTTGTGGTAAAGTCACACGTATGGTGTCATCATTGTGATAGGCTATTTGGCTGGCGCGAAGCGTAAAGCAACCATTTAAGCACACCTTTTTCACCAAACGGCCGGCTCGATTATCATCATAAATTTGAGGTGCTTGTGCCAATCCGCTAGAAACCAGATGGAACGCATCCCAGAAGTTACTCCCTCTGCGTAATTCATCGAAATAACGCCAACCAAACGCATCTGTTCCAAACGGATATTGGTGTTGTGTTGGCTGATCAGCACCGGTGCCAGCGATAATGATGCGTTTTTAACACAGAGTTCACTGGAAAAAAAAGCTCAAAGCCAACACCCTACCCAAACACTCAATACCATTAAGTTAAGGGCAACCACAAGGGATTGCCCCTACGAACCGTCATTGAAGGTAGGGGCAATCCTTTATGGTTGCCATAACGAGAAAGCTTAACTTAATGGCAGTGATCCAAACACTGGGTTCATTGAATGGGATGGTATCATTGACCATAACTACTCAGCCCTGAAAGGGCGCTTTATTAAAGCCCAGGGCTGCGCCCTCTCCACCTTGCTTCACCTTCCGGATGCTATCCCTTCTTAGGGATAGTATCCGTTAACTTTGAAAGATCAGAAACGATGAATATCCCTTTTATTAGTTTATTAATTTTAATTGTTTGGCTGCCCCTGCCTTACGGAAGTAACCATACTTGGGCATGGGCACTGATGGAAATCAGCATATTTGGCTTAGCATTGCTATGGTTATGGCAATATATGCGAGGCCGGCAGAAGATAACGCCGGTTTTCTATAAAGCCATTCCGATACTGGTTGTCTGGGTTATCTGGCTGATTTATATCACATTCCAATGTACGCCGTTGCCTTATGCTTGGATCCAATGGCTGTCTCCACAAGCAGCTCAAGTCCATGCCTTTACCAATCCCGCGTATGCCACACTGTCTGTCGATCCGCATAGCACAACCGTCGGTTTGCTCAAAAGTCTCAGTTATGTTTTGCTGTTTACGTTAACTTTATTGATTGTCAACACTCGTACCCGTCTGCGCTGGGTTGCATGGTTTTTGGTATTCAGTGGCGTGTTTCAAGCCTTTTATGGCAGTTTAATGACTTTATCCGGTGTGGAATATGGTTTTTTCCATGAGAAAATTTATTATCGGGATGTCGCAACGGGCACTTTCATTAACCGTAATCATCTGGCGGGTTATTTGGTGATGTGTTTATCGGTGGGGATTGGTTTGTTGATTGCTCAATTGGGCGAAGGCATCGCCCCTAGCACATGGCGGGGACGACTTGTTGTGTTGTTGAATTGGATATTGAGTCCCAAAATGTTGCTCAGACTTTTTCTTGTGATCATGGTTGTTGCGTTGGTGATGACACATTCACGTATGGGAAATACGGCCTTTTTTGCCAGTATGATGATTGCCGGGGTTCTGGCTTTAATTTTGTCCAAACATGCCAACCGCGCCACTGTCATTTTGTTGGTCAGCTTGATTGTGATTGATATATTTATTGTCGGTGCTTGGTTTGGGATCGAGAAAGTTGCACAGCGTCTGGAGCAAACCAGCTTATCCTCTGAAAAGCGTGATGAAGTGGATATATATAGTCTCCCATACTGGCAGGATTACTTGTGGACGGGATCCGGGCTGGGTAGTTATGAAACTACTTTTCCCCGTTATCAAGGTGCGGATGTAAAAGGCTTATGGGATCACGCACATAATGATTATCTGGAGTTTGCAGCCGAGACGGGTGTTATTGGCGTGTGGCTATTAGGTGTTGCCACTTTGTTGACCTTAGCTATGGTACTGAATGCCCAGTTTCGTCGCCATCGTTCTTTAAATAGAGGGATTGCTTTCGGTGTCACTATGGCGATTACCGCACTGTTCATACACAGCATAGTGGACTTCAATCTACAAATCCCTGCTAATGCGGCCACCTTTATGTTAATTTTGGCGTTGGGGTGGGTGGCGCGTTATTTGCGGACGAAAAGGAGAAGGCGAACTAAACATCGTTCCCACCATCATCGTTCCCACCATCATGTTAGCCGGCCATCTTCCCAGTTAGCGAAAAATGTTAGGCCTGAGCGTGAAGAGAGTCTCCCAGCGAGCAATCACGGTTCGAGAAAAAATGCGGAGTCGATTCATAATGGCACGGGTATTTTATTTAATCGTTTTAGCCTGACGCTGATGGGTTTGATGGTGGTTTTGATATATTTTATTTATGTGGCAGGCAGTTGGGGTTTGGCCAGTTTAATCGCTGGGCACGCGAGGGCGCAAATGGCACAGTGGCCCAAACAACAGGTCGAAGAAGCCGAATGGACCGGAACAGAGGAAAACTCAGCGTTGGCACTGTGGTTGTCCCCTAAAAACCCTGATTTATGGGCGACAATGGGGCAGGTTTATTACTGGCAAGCGATTAAGATGGGAACTAGAACCGAGAAATCTGTTGCCTCTCAACGTGCGTTGAACTATTTCTTAGCAGCGATTGAACACAAACCAACGGACGCGGCAATCTGGGGATATATTATTCTGTTAAAACACGCGTTGAGACAATACGACGCGCAATTTATGGCAGCCCTTAAATATGCAACACTTTATGGGCCGAGAGACTCTTTCACACAACACGTCGTCGCAGACGTTGGCTTGGCTACTTGGTATCGCTTGCCAAAAAAGGTGCAATCAATGGTGATTACGACGATAGAACGGGGTATGCTAGAACAACCCAAGATAATACGTGCGCTCATCAAAAAGCACAAACGTAAATGGGTGGTGTGTGCATATAGTGATCAACAAGCGGAACTGATGAAGTTTTGTCAACCTAAAAAGCGGCGGCTATCCGCGCGACGGGTTAGACAAAATGAGCTAAGTTGAGCATCGCGTTTAATTTTTCCTCATTATCTAGGGGCAATCCCTTGTGGTTGCCCTTTGTGGTAAAATACCTGTTTATTTTATGACAAGAAAATCTCACTCCAAACCGGAAATTGAAGCCGCACTGAGATACGCCGAAAAAAATGGATGGCGTGTTGAAGTCGGAGGTGCCCACGCATGGGGCAAAATCTATTGTCCATACAACGACAAAGATTGCCGGTGTGGAGAGTTCTGTATTTCTAGCATTTGGAGTACGCCTCGTAATGCTGGAAACCATGCGAAACAAATTCGCCGAGTGATTGATAACTGTACCAATCATAATAAAAATGTGTCTAGTGAAGAAGACGATTGAACTATGAACGAGTATGAATTTACTTTAAAATTCAGCCTGCCAGAAACAATAAGTCATCCCTCGACTTATCTCGAAAAACTGTGGACTGAGGGATGCGATGATGCTTTAGTTGGTATTGGGCTTCGTAGTCGGATTGCTCTCAATTTCACGCGAGAATCGTCATCGGCACAGGAGGCTATCTTGAGTGCGTTGGCAGATGTGAAAAGGGCTATTCCAAAAGCTGAATTAGTAGAAGCAACGCCTGATTTCGTCGGTTTGACGGAGATTGCCAACTTTTTAGGCTTTACACGTCAGAACCTTATAGAAGTCATGACAAGTAGCGGTTCTGCTTTCCCGGCACCCGTTCATGAGGGAAAGTCAACGATTTGGCATCTGTTTAAGGTATTGGTTTGGCTAAAGGAGCGAAAGAAGTACTCACAACAAGAGACTTTAATTGATATTGCTAAAGCGAATATGCAATTGAATATCGCCAAGGATGCATACAATATAGAGCCTACCTTCCAGCAAAAGATTTGGTCCTTAATGACTTAAAAATGATCTAAGCTGCAATACCCCTTCAGGGTAAAATGAGCGGGAAAATAGAAATGCGCCTAAGCGAACTTATCTTTTCAAAGCACCCACACAGAACTATCATGCCTTATTCGTTTATCGGCCCGTAATTCGTTGTACTTATCCACGTAATTCGTTGTACTTACGTAATTCATTGTACTTAACTATGTCGCATAATAAATATCCCCCCTTTTGAAACTAGATTAGGGGGGATTTTCTTACTCAAATACCAAAATGAGTGACAACCAGCTTATAATCAATTGCCCATGGTGACTATCTTACAGTTTGGCAGTTGTTGCTTCCGACAATTACTCACACACCTCGCAGTCTTCAAACTTTGGGCAGAGCTTATCGGCGTTTGGGTGAGAAGGACTAGGAACTGTACAAGGAGTAGGGACGGCACACTTCGTCTTTTTACATTTTTTCTCCCCCCCCCCTTGGGCCACATCCGCAACGACTACAGCTTCTGTAGGAGTCGTATCCTGTGGGGTATCTGAAATCGTATCCACTACCGTCTCCGCAGGAGCGGTTTCTGGCTCAGTCTGCTCTACCTCATCAGTCTGTTGATCCGGCTGGAAAGCAATATCAGTAGAAGGAGCAGCCTGCTCCACTGCGCTCACAATCTCAGCCGCCGCTTCGGGTGCCGCCTCTGCTACCTTGACGGCCACTTCAGCCGCCGCTTCGGGTGCAGCCTCTGCTACCTTGCCGGCAATCTCAGCCGCCGCTTCGGGTGCCGCCTCTGCTACCTTGCCGGCCACCTCAGCCGCCGCTTCGGGTGCCGCCTCTGCTACCTTGCCGGCAATCTCAGCCGCCGCTTCGGGTGCCGCCTCTGCTACCTTGC
>QNER01000488.1 GCA_003646175.1 Candidatus Parabeggiatoa sp. nov. 1 | reverse complement strand
GTTATATTTTTGAAGCGGAACGGCATACTGCCGATGGGAAGTTCAGCCTATCAAATCGTGTTATCATCACATTATGATTAAGATGGTACAAAAATTGCTTTTAACGATAATGGTTTATTTATCAACGAAAGAAAAAATCAACTTTTTATGATTTCATTGAGCGAATGAAGAGTATTTACATAAAACCAAGGTCACACGCCACCTGCAACTTGCGAATTTTTCAACATAGAACAAAATAGCGATGACTGCTAATTCTACAGAAATAGGAACTGACAACGCATCCCATTCTTACCCTGATTCCCTAGAAGCGACGAGATTAGAACCACCTAGTTACAGAGATATTCTGCGTTTTGCCATACCGGTGCTGTTTGGATTTATAACAACAGCGATCATAACGTTAGTTGACACCCTCTTTATTGGACAATTGGGCACGGCTCAACTGGCGGCGGTACCCTTAGCAGCGTTTGTATACCTCATTGGATGGCTACTGCTAGCAGGCATCTTGCAAAGTTCCGTGGTTTTTATGGCTAGGGCATTCGGTGCAAAGGAATATCACAAAATCGGCCCCATTTTGGCCCATTATCAAATACTCGCATTGCTGGGATTTCCACTGCTGTATTTATTTATCCAAAGCTGGCCTCTGTTTTCAACTATAGCAACGCTTGATACGACAGTGGATAGCTACGCTTCACTTTATTTGGAAATCCGAGTATGGGATGCCGCTTTTTCATTGTTGTTGATGTTATACTCTACATTTTACATCTCATTGGGTAATTCGAGATTTCCCATGTTGGTGGCAGTGTGCGTATTACTTTTAAATGTGGTATTAGATTACGGGTTGATTTTTGGCAATTTGGGGATGCCCGCTTTGGGCGTGGCTGGCAGTGCTTATGCCAGCGTGTTTGCCCAAGCGTTTGGCGCATTCATCATCGTGACAACGGCCTTTTTTGGACCGACAACTGCACGTTATGGCTTGCGAGTTTTCAAGCGTCCAGATCTAAACCTGCTAAAACATATTTTACGCATTGGTTTGCCTAAAGGTCTTGCGGAATTTCTTGAAGTACTGATGTGGGTCGGATTTATGCTCATTGCGGCTCAATTAGGCACTGTGCCTCTCGCTGCCAATAACATCGGAATGCAAATAACCCAATTGTTCTACCTAGCAAGCGAGGCACTGGGTGCGGCGGCGAGTTCTTACATGGGCCGATTTTTAGGTGCCAATCGCCCAGATATTGCACGAACGACGACCTATCGGATATTGATAGTAGGCATAACGTACCTGGGTGTGTTGGGAATACCATTATGGCTTTTCGGAGAAACCATCGCCCGTTGGTTCACCGCAAACGAGGCAGTGGTGTATCAAGCCGGACTCATGTTCAAAGTAATCGCTTTGCAGCAGATATTTGATGGCATCAACCTCATTTTACGGCTCGCACTGGCTGGTGCCGGGGACACGTTAATACCAACTCTGTTTCTGGCAGGTGGTGCAGTCGTCGTCAGGTTTCCAGCAGCAATATTATTATCACAACTCATTGAACCCGGACTCATTGGTGCTTGGCTTGGTATGTTGATCTATATTGTGATATTAGTTGTCATGTTAATGTACCGCTATAAAAGCGATAAATGGACTACCATTTTTTCTCGTTAAAATGGATTTTGGGCCGGGGACATCAAGACCAGCTTTTTGCTTGGTATTCACCTTCATTTGACGTAGTTTGAGTTGGAGTGTAACATTCACTTGCACACCAACTCAACTCATTAAAATTTTAAAATGGGTATTAATATTGTGAAGATTCCATTTAGTGTCAAAATAGGGTTAGCCATCTCAATCTTAGCGATTGGCATAACCACGTTTAATGTCTATTTGTTCTATTTCAAAACTTCTGACATGGTTTACGCTCAAACTGTCAATCGTCTCTCTGACATTGGGCGCACTGGAGGTTTTTTGCTTGATGAAGCGCAGCAAGAGAGTATCAAGCGATTCACATTGGCATTTGAAGAAAACGCCTTATCCATTCCTACCCAACTGCTGAAAAACTTACCTGAAGGGGACAGCATTGAAGGACTGCTTCCTGAGGTAGCAGCCAAATATATGGCTTCTGCGGATTTTCACACCTTAGCGCAAACACTCAGGAAAATTAAAGCCGGTACTCGTCACAATGTGACCCCATTGGGACAAAAATTAGAACGTTTGTCAGCCGAACCGACCGATCCCTATCGGATAACGTATGCTTATCTGCTTGTAAAAGTACCCAAATTTGCCAAGTTTGATTTGGTGAGCTTTGTGGCAGATGCGGATTATGATGAACCCGATGCTGAAACCCCTATTGGGATGTTACTGAGTCCCCAAGCCGCTATACTTAATGCCTTTCAAGGACAGATTCAAACGGAAGGCCCCTACACAGATCAATGGGGAACATTTATTTCGACACGGATTCCGGTTAAAGATGCCAATGGGCAGGTGATAGCCATTTTAGGGCTGGATTACGATGTGGCCAGTGAAGTGAATCAATTAAATAGTTTGTGGAACATCTGCATGATGATTCTAGCAGTGAGTGTGCTGCTGTCATTGTTGTTGGCTTATGCCATAGCGCATTGGTTGGAGCAACCTATCGCTAAACTACGGGTTGGGGCACAACAACTGCGCGATGGTAATTTTGATACCTCTATTGAGATTAAGAGTCGTGATGAATTTGGTACGCTCGCGGACACCTTTAACCAAATGACAATTCAATTAAAAAGGTCATTTGCTACCTTAGAGGAAAAAAATCGGGAATTACAACGGCTAGATCAACTCAAAGACGAGTTTCTGGCGAATACCTCCCACGAACTGCGTACTCCCCTCAATGGCATCATTGGTATTGCAGAATCCTTAATTGAAGGTGTGGTTGGAGAATTGTCGGAACAGGTAAATACCAATCTTGCCATGATCGCGACTTCTGGGCGAAGACTGTCTAATCTGATCAATGATATCCTTGATTTCTCGAAACTCAAACATCAAACCATTGACCTGCAAGTCAAACCGGTAGGTGTGCGAGAAATAGTTGATGTCGTTCTGACGTTATCTCAACCCCTCATTGGCAACAAATCTTTACAGTTGGTTAATGCCATCAGCCCGGAGATTCCAGCAGTAGAGGCCGATGAAAATCGGTTGCAACAGATTTTTTACAACTTAATCGGTAATGCGGTTAAGTTTACCGAAGCTGGAAAAATTGAGCTAAGTGCCAAGTTCATTAATGAACAGATAGAAATTACCGTGGCTGATACCGGGATAGGCATCCCAGCCGATAAATTGGATCGTATTTTTGAATCCTTTGAACAAGCTGATGGTTCCACCGCGAGAGAATACGGTGGCACCGGTTTGGGGTTGACTGTCACTCAACAATTAGTCGGGTTGCACGGTGGCAAAATTCGTGTGGAATCAGTCATTAACGAAGGTTCTCGGTTTATTTTTACGTTGCCCGTGTCTGAGGGTAAAGCGGCCAGTCTTTCTCAAGTCGTGCCAATCTTGTCCACAGTCAAAACCCCTGAATTGACAGATGAAATAGTAGAGATAAAGGATGAAACCTTAAATGCAACTGCAAGCTTAACCGTTGATTATCATGGTGATTTCAATATTCTCGCTGTCGATGATGAACCGGTGAACTTACATGTACTGAAGAACTATCTATCCTTACAAAACTATCAAATTGTCCAAGCCGCCTCTGGCTCAGAGGCTTTGGATTTCATAGAAAATGGTCTCAAACCCGATGCCGTGTTGCTTGATGTGATGATGCCCAAAATGAGTGGTTATGAAGTGGCGCGAAAACTCCGTGAAAAATGGAATGCGGATGAAATGCCTATTTTAATGTTGACGGCTAAAGATCAAGTGGACGATTTGGTGTTGGGCTTGGAAGCCGGTGCGAATGATTATCTAACCAAACCTATATCCAAAGATGAACTGCTGGCACGACTTAAAACGCATATTAGAATCAAGGAACTCCAAGCTGCCGCTTTGCGCCTTGCCAAGGAAAATGAGGACCGGCTCAGACAATTCCTCGAAGCTATGCCAGTGGGTGTGCAAGTGCTTGATGCTAAGGGTAAACCCTACTATGTCAATCAACGGGCACAACAGCTGTTGGGCAAAAACCTTGCAGATGAAGCCACCGCTGAGCAAATCACCGGACATTTCTATCAGGTGGGTACCGATCAATTGTATTCACCCGAAGATTTGCCCGTGGTGCGAGCATTGCAGGGCGACAGTTCTAGTGTTGATGACTTAGAAGTTCGCCAACCGGAGAAAAGTATCCCGTTAGAGGTTTGGGGAACACCGATTTTTGATGATCAAAATAACATCAATTATGCGATTGCTGCCTTTGCTGACATCACGGAGCGTCTGAAACGAGAAAAAGCGGAACGGGCGCGTGAAGCAGCCGAAGCGGTCAACAAAATGATGATGGCAAGCATTCAGTACGCCAAAATCATACAAACCGCTTTATTGCCCAATATGGAACCGGTGAAAACTTACCTCCCGAACAGCTTTTTCTTATGGGAACCCAAAGCTATCGTCGGTGGCGATATAATTTATGCGGAAGCTTTTGAAGATAGCCTGATTGTAGCGGTGATTGATTGTACTGGGCATGGTGTCCCTGGGGCGTTTATGACAATGGTGGCTTCGACCAATCTGAGGAGAATCACGAGAGATGAAAATTGCCGTGATCCCGCTGACATCCTGAAACGACTCAATTTTCTGGTCAAAACGTCGCTGCAACAGGATACCGAGCATGCCAAATCTGATGATGGCCTTGATGCCGCTATCTGTTGGTTCAAGCCAAAGGAAAATGTGTTACTTTTTGCGGGTGCTAAATTGCCGCTGTATCACATTCACAACGAACAGATCAGTGTCATTACAGGTGATAAACAGAGCTTAGGTTACAAAAAATCCAAATTGGATTTTACGTTCACCACGCACACGATTGAGATTGAAGCGGGCATGTTCTTCTATATGTCAACGGATGGCTTTTTAGATCAACTCGGCGGACCTAAACGTTTTTCATTTGGTAAAAAACGTTTTAAACAGCTACTTCAGGACAATTGCCACAATGATTTTGATGAGCAATCTGATAAAATGCTGGGAGCCTTTAAAGAATATAAAGGTAACAATGACAGATTGGACGATGTGACTGTTGTGGGTTTTGGCTTTTAAGTTTTGGAGTCCAAGATTTTTTGGAGTCCAAGATTTATCTTGGGCCTTTTATTGACTAACATTTGGTGAGAAATAATGAAATTTTTAAAGATATTTGGATTGGCTGTGTTGAACACGACATTTGCATTGGGCTTGTTATATGCGTTATGGATACCCCTGTATGATTACACCGGGCGGTTTTTGAATCAGATCGATTTCAGTTCTTTTATCACTTATGGTGTGTTGTTTGCCATTGTAATCCTAGTATGTTTTACCGAATCTCGGATAACTCGCCTGCCTTTATGGGGAGTATTGGTTACAACTGTCACCGTCTTCTCAGTCGTTGCTGGGCTAATAATGGCCGCTTTTATTATGCTCGCTGTCGCAAGCTTCTGATAACAAAAATGGGGAATGGGTAATTAGTTGAGTACAATGGTCGAGTACAACGCAATAGTCGAGTACAACGAATTGACGAAATAAACGAATGATTAACTTGATAATGTCATATTACCAGGAGTACAAGGCGAACCTTGTACGAAAAAACGGCGTGATAATTAATAATTAATCAGGAGTACAAGGCGAACTTTGTACGAAAAAATTAATCAGGAGTACAAGGCGAACCTTGTACGAAAATAACGACGCACCTGCATTGATTCCACCATTCCCCATACTTCACGGATGCTATCCCTTCTTAGGGATAGTATCCGTTAACTTCAAAAAAAAGAAGGTAATGAAATCGCTTGTATCTATGGCGCGGTAACAACGGGTGACGACTGGCAATTAAATTATTGGGGAATGTGGCGTATATCGATATTGCAAAATATTATGTGAATGATGTTCAAAAAATTGTTGGTATTTTAGTGGAAATGCTAAAACAATAATACACTAAAGCGAAAATACCCTGATTATGTCGAGGTACTAGTACAGTTTCGCTGCAATTTCGATACCACCCCAACGCCAACGGCGTTGGGCAGTTGTCTAAAAGCGAAAGTCGGCTAAAGCCGACTAACCCTCTTGTAGTGCCCTGATACGTACTTGAGCTGAGGTGGTATCGAAATTGGAGCGATCCTGCACTAGTGCATTCGAGCGAAAATCC
>QNER01000487.1 GCA_003646175.1 Candidatus Parabeggiatoa sp. nov. 1 | reverse complement strand
AGGGATAGCATCTGAGTTATTAACGGATGCTATCCCTTTGAGGGATAGTATCCGTCATTGACAGATACTATCCCACAACAAAAGGGATAGCATCTGAGTTATTAACGGATGCTATCCCTTTGAAGGATAGTATCCGTCATTGACAGATACTATCCCACAACAAAAGGGATAGCATCTGAGTTATTAACGGATGCTATCCCTTTGAAGGATAGTATCCGTCACAGCTACATTTTACAACAGATACTATCCCGCAAAAGGAAGGGATAGCATCTGTCACAGTCTAAAAATCCTTGATACAGGGCTCGGATTTTTGTACGTGGTTGATATTGATAACATAAGGTTCTGAAGGAACAGAATTGTCTATTTTAGCGATCACACACCATTTGCCCACTTCCTCAGAATCCAACGGAACTTCGATACAGTCACCCACATTGGTTTCTATCACAACCCTGCCATCATAATTGGCAAAATTGTCACCAAATGACAAAAAACCAAATCTTCTATAGATGTTGGTTGCAATGAGTATCGATTCCACATGAGCCAAGGATTTAATGGTGAGATTTTCTTCATTATCACCTCCAGTATCATCAACACCTGCATCTGCATCCAATTGAATACAAGGGGGTTGATAGAGATTTCCTTGGTTATCATAGTAAATATGCCCAAATAAACCCTCTTTCGTTTTGTAAAAGGCATGTAAGTCCAAATCGACTGGCTTTGTCCAAGCCAATTTGGTATTTATCTTAGCAGATTTTGTCAGTTTGGCACGTTCCCCTCGTTTCAGGGTAACCTGTTGTTGAGTAGCCACTTTCTGTCCTCCTACTATATAGTTTTTCAGTTCGTTTGAAATGTAGGAACCTACAAATACTATTTCTTGAATAAATACCGAAGCAGAAATTTTCTGGTTTTTTAAATCCTCCTATAGACGTTCATTTAGGGCAAAACCTTCAAGGTTTCCAAAACCTTGAAGGTTTCTAACGAATTTAGGACAAAACCGTAAAGCGTTTCCAAAACCTTGAAGGTTTTTAACGGAAAACGAAATTAAAATACCGGCTTATTTGTGATTCAGTACTTAGTATTTGTTGAGAATACGTCAATTATTTTTGGTTACGTCTCTTAGTGGTTTGAATCTGGCAAAAGCAAACGACTAACCTCCCCCAAATCACAACTGAAAAACTCTATCACAGTCTGTGAATTTAATCTTTGCGAGCATTAGCAAAGGCTTCGGCCATGATGCCGACAAATGCCGATTGTTGGTCACGCTCTACTTGGTCGGGGGCATGGGTATACTTTTTACCCTGGCGCGATTTATTGGGGGTTTGTTTTCCTTTATTCTTCGGTGCTGATTCACGAGAGTTACGAGATTCACTAGAGTTACGAGAGTTACGAGAGTTACGAGAGTTACGAGAGTTACGAGACTCACGAGACTCACGAGACTCATTACCTTCACTGCCTTTAGATTCACGACCTTTCGGTTCACGGGCTTGGTTTTCCAAACGCATGGTTAAGGCCACCCGTCGCCGTTTCAAGTCAATTTCCAGCACCTTCACTTTCACCATATCCCCCGCTTTGACCATATCATGCGGGTCTTTGACGAAATTCTCTGAAAGTGCGGAAATATGCACTAATCCATCTTGATGCACACCAACATCCACAAACGCCCCAAAATTGGTCACATTGGTGATGACACCTTCTAAAATCATATCCGCTTCAAGGTCCTCGATGTTTTCGACACCGTCTTTAAAAGCCGGGGTTTTGAACTCAGGGCGCGGATCTCTCCCCGGTTTTTCTAATTCGCGTAAAATATCAGTCACGGTGGGAACACCAAAGGTGTCATCTGTGTAATCCTCTGGCTTGAGATTCCGCAGAAATTCAGTATCACCTATCAAGCTTTTAACCGGTTTGTCGGTTTTTGCAACAATCCGCTCTACAACGGGATAAGCTTCGGGGTGAACGGCCGAGGCATCTAAGGGATTATCACCATTCATAATTCGCAGAAAGCCAGCGGCTTGTTCAAAACTTTTTTCACCTAAGCGGGAGATTTGCTTTAAAGTCTCGCGGTCACGGAAAACGCCCTGTTCATCACGAAATGTGACGATATTACGTGCGAGGTTCATACTTAGCCCAGATACACGGCTCAATAAAGCAGCCGAAGCGGTATTGACATCCACGCCAACAGCATTCACGCAATCTTCTACCACCGCTTCCAAACTCCGTGCCAAATGTGTTTTGTTGACATCGTGTTGATATTGACCCACCCCGATAGATTTGGGTTCGATTTTGACGAGTTCTGCCAATGGATCTTGCAAACGCCTCGCAATAGATATTGCACCACGTATTGATACATCTAAATCTGGAAATTCCTCGGCCGCCATTTTTGAAGCGGAATATACTGAGGCCCCGGCTTCAGAAACGACCAGTTTATACAAACGCAATTCTGGATGTTTTTTGATCAAAACCGCCACTAATTTGTCAGTTTCCCGCGAACCGGTGCCATTGCCAATACTGATTAAATCAACCTGATGCAGATGTGCTAAATCGGCCAGCTTTTCAATAGACTTTTGCCAGTGCCTTTTTGGGGCATGCGGATAAATAACGGCTGTTTCTACCAATTTACCAGTGTTGTCTACAACAGCAATTTTAACGCCCGTGCGTAAGCCGGGATCTAAACCCATGGTGACACGCTGCCCCGCTGGCGCAGCCAATAACAAATCATGTAAATTACTAGAAAATACCTTAATGGCTTCAGTTTCTGAAGCTTCACGTACTCGCGTCAGCGATTGGGCATCCAAATGTGAACGAATCTTGGAACGCCACGCCACGCGCACGCTTTCTAATAACCAACTGTCGGCGGGACGGCCTTGATCTGCAATACTAAAATACGCGGCAATCCGACCTTCACAATAGCTGAGTGCTTCAACTGAAGTGTTACCATCGCTCTCTTCAACAGGTAAACTCAACTGCAACACGCCAATCTTGCGTCCGCGAAACAGGGCTAGGGCACGATGAGAAGGAATCTCATTCAGTGGTTCCTGATAGTCAAAATAATCGGAAAACTTCGCGCCTTTTTCTTCCATGCCCTCTACCGCTTTAGACATGAAGGCGGCATTTGTCCAGAGGTATTCACGTAACGCCTCTAGCAATTCCGCTTCTTCGGCAAATTTTTCCATCAGAATGTGCCGTGCACCCTCTAAGGCTTGTTTGCTATCTTCAATCTCCTTTTCAGCATTGATGTAGGCAGTCGCAGCGTCTTCAGGAACCAGGGTAGGATTATTCAATAAATCCAGTGCCAAAGGTTCCAGCCCGGCTTCTTTAGCCGTTTTGGCCTTAGATTGGCGTTTAGGTTTATAAGGCAGGTACAAATCTTCTAGGCGGGTTTTGGTTTCGGCTTCTTGAATCGCCGCTTCCAATTCGGGCGTGAGTTTCTCCTGCTCGCGGATAGTATTTAAAATCGTCTCACGGCGTTCATCTAAATCGCGCAGATAGTGCAAGCGTTCTTCTAAAGTCCGCAGTTGAGTATCATCTAGCCCAGCCGTGACTTCTTTACGATAACGGGCGATAAATGGTACCGTTGCGCCGTCATCAAGTAACGTAATGGCAGCTTGCACCTGAGTTTCTTGTACGGAAATTTCTTCCGCAATACGTTGGACGATGGTTTTCATCTGGATATGAGTTACCTCAGTTTAGTATAGAACATTGTTCCCACGCTCAGCGTGGAAACGCAGTCTTGGAGTATATTTCTGACACTCTGCTTGGGAACACCGTCTTGGACGCTTTTGCGTCTTAGGTTTTATTGTTACCATAGAATAATTTTCGTTTCTACGTTGATGCACAGAAACAAGCTGGGGTGGTGACAATTGTGTTCGCTATAGAAGTTTTTGCGCACAAAAACTGATAAAGCGAATTGTGAATTGTGAATTGTGAATTGTGAAGTATTAATTGTTAATGAAAATAGGATTATTTAAGTCACTATTTTTAAATAACTTTTTTCAATGCTTCATTTCAACAGAATCAGTTTTTGGACCAAAATCACCTGATTTTCACCACCCCAGGTAAAAGCTGTAAAACCATTCTCACCTTATTTTTTATTTAATTAATTATTAATTTTAACAAAAATAGTTTGTTCGGGAAACTATTGGAGTGAAATAGGGTGTAATTAAAAGTGATAGAAATGCCTTTTTTGAAGATTTTTGTAGTCCCCTTAAGGGGACTTGAGCTTTTACTTAAGGATTTATCCCTAGGCGATTGGGGTTTCCACCACTTTTAATTGCACCCAGTGAAATAAGCACAGTCATCCAATCCGCTTTCATTCACAAAATTCGCAAAACTAGCGTTAGTTTGTTTATAGATAATAAATATTTAATAAATTCTAAAGATAATTACTAAATATAATCAGATTGGAGTCCAAAATTTTTGTGTTGACTTAAAAAAACATCTTTTCCACCAGTCCACTTGTTGTCATTACAGGGCAAAACCTTCAAGGTTTTGGAAACCTTGAAGGTTTCTAACTGAAATAACGAGCCCACCAGGTGCGATATTAATAGAGCCAGGGGCAACGCCCCTGGTTGATATAGTTTTTCAGATAAGTTGTCTTATAAACCTACGATGCAACTCAACATTCATATGCAACTCAGGCTCGTCTATCAGAATAATGCCGGGACGATTAAATAACGCCACAGCAAAGTTGATATAATCTCTTTTTGCCCAAAAATGCCCCCCCGTCTATTGGGACAATACGAATTTTTTTTGTAGGGTGGGCAACGTGTTTTTGTTGCCCACCATTCTCCTAAATGAGTACAACGAATTTGCGAAAAAAACGAATGGGGGGATGGTATAAATACTTTGAGATATTTTGAGAACGCCGGTTAATTCGTTTATCCACGTAATTCGCTGTACTCGATTCGCTGTACTCAGGTATTTAATAACGACAAGAATTGCTTATCAAAAAGGATGAACCTCTTATAATGACAAAGATTGCTTTAACAATAACTACAAGGATTGCTTATCAAAAAGGATGAACCTATTATAATGACTACAATAATTGCTTATAAAAAAGACTAAACCTATTGTAATGACAAAGATTACTTTAACAATAACTACAAGGATTGCTTATAAAAAAGGATGAACCTATTGTAATGACAGGGATTACTTTAGCCATTAACGACAATAATTGCTTATAAAAAAGACTAAACCTATTGTAATGACAAAGATTACTTTAACAATAAGCACAATCTAATCCTTTATTATATACAATCCCTGTCGTTATTGAACAGCCCAATAAATGCTCATTGAGTACAGCTTCTTTCCGAAATCAACGAATGTTCCTATGCGCTCGTGAATGTTTAATTCGTTTATTTCGCCAATTCGTTGTACTCAGGTATTTGATTGCTTTAACACTAAATTGGCAACACTGCTTGCACGTTCCTCAGACAATCTCTGGTTGTATTCTTCAGTACCACGATCAGAAGCATAACCCACAATATATACGTGTTTCACCTGATTGATTCCCCCCGCTTGACTGACCAATCCATCAAGGATTGTTCTCGCCCTATATGTCAATGGATCCATGTTATAATCAAAAAAAATACGATTCGATAAAATGCGGTTGCACAATTTCACGGGACAGCCTTGTGAATCAACACCTTGAGAAATTTCTTTTGAGGTGTTGCGTGCACACCATCCTGATCCTTATCTACAGGACAACCGCGCTTTGAAACCCCTTGAACAATTTCTCGCGGTTGATTGCGCGGGCAAGAATCGCGATAATCGGCCACCCCATCGCGATCCGTATCTCTGGGACAACCATTTGAATTCACACCATTGGCGATTTGGTCCGGCTGATTATAGGGGCAACTATCCTGATAATCGGCCACCCTATCTTGATCATTATCAAACGGACACCCGGTTTGTGGGCCTTGTTTATAAACACCCTTGGCCAGTTCGGCCACGCTGTTACCAGGACAATTGTCTTGTTCATCATTGACCCCATCTCTATCACTATAAAATAGCGTTCTCATTCGTTTCAGGCGAACCTTGTACGAGAAAACCGCGTTCTCATTCGTTTCAGGCGAACCTTGTACGAGAAAACCGCGTTCTCATTCGTTTCAGGCGAACCTTGTACGACCGGGTAGCGTGGCGATTGAAATGTTACATTGTTAGATTAACTATAGCATATTTGAGGTTTAAATGGATTGATTAGTGAGTCAATTCGGTTTTTTCTGATACCAAAAATCCTCGCTCATCTGGGCAAATAGGTGAAAAGACGTTTTTTCGTACAAGGTTCGCCT
>QNER01000486.1 GCA_003646175.1 Candidatus Parabeggiatoa sp. nov. 1 | reverse complement strand
CCCGCTTAGGTGGGTACGAAAAACTTACTTGTGTGCATAGAGTAGGCCCGCAGGGCGGGCCCGAAATCCGAACAATCCGTCAATCCGTTGTACTGCTTTCTTTCTGGTTGGATTGGTGGGCAAGCGGGCTGTACGATTTTTGAACATTTTGGATTTCTAACAACCCGCTTAGGTGGGTACGAAAAACTTACTTGTGTGCATAGAGTAGGCCCGCAGGGCGGGCCCGAAATCCGAACAATCCGTCAATCCGTTGTACTATTTTTCCCCGCCCCCGACATCCGAACCATCCGTCAATCCGTTGTACTAATTACCTCTTCCCAATTATCATGGCTAATCTTTTCACCCTTCCAATTTGGACAGTCAGCTTGGCATTTTCTGAAGAAATGAGCCTCATTTCTCCGCTGCTTGTGCCAGAAACCTTCACGGCTAATGAATCGTCTGCCAGTTTTGCCAAAAACCTCATCCGCCGTTTGGAAGATAGCAGCATCAAGCATGGGGACTATCTGGAAATGCTGAGGCAAGCACCTATCTTGTCATTGCAATCTAAGCAATTGACCGTTTTCCTGAAAACGCCCAAGAAAAAACGCTTGTATCCAGACTTATCTTTTGCGTTTGATTATTTTTATACCTCGTTGCCCGATCAACACTATTTAGGTTTTGTGCCGGTGCTAGGCATTGAAGGTTATGCCGAAACGCCCGAAGAACTCATCACGGTGTTACAACGTACCATTGAACTGGAGTTTGCGCGTAAAAAACGTTTAACGGATGTGCAGCATTTAATCACTACCCAGTGGTATAAAGAACTAGAAGCCGAACAACATCTGATAGAAACCCGTTTTCACAGTTTGTCTGAACTTGCCAACCTACACAAAAGTTCTGAACAACAATGGTTGCCGGAAATCGCAAAATCATTAACGCGCCGGGCGCGTCGCTGTTTTGGGCGCGATAAAGAGCTTGAACAAATGCTACGTGCATTGACAGGCAAATATAGTCGCAGTGTGCTGTTAGTCGGACGGGCGGGCGTTGGCAAAACCGCATTGGTGGAAGAAGTGTACCGTGTGGGCGCGGAACGCGGGCTCGGTTCGGTGACATTTTGGGAGACAACGGCCGCACGTATGTTGCAAAAACTCACCGTCGAATCTGGCTGGGAAGAATCGTTGGGGCAAACTTTGGAAGAACTCCGCCAGCGTGGCGACATTCTGTATGTGCGTAACCTTGCCCAGTTGTTTGAAGTCGGTGCCTATGTGGGTAATCCCATCAGTATGGCCGAATTTATGCGCGAATACTTGGCAATCGGCAGTGTGCGTATTATCACTGAATGCACTAACGAAGAATTCGCGACGATTGAGTCGCGGGCCCCGGGTTATACCAACCAGTTTCAAGTGCAGCGCCTAGAACCGCCACCTGTCGCGCAACAATCTGAGATCGTGCGCCGCCGTTTGCGCGTCTCTCATTCTAAACAAGTGATACCACAGAAAGCCATTGAAGAAACCCTACGGTTGCAACACCGTTATGCTCTATACTCTGGTTTCCCCGGCAAAACGGTGCATTTTCTAGAATCTCTGTTAAATCAAGAAAATAGACAGGAAATAGACACGGTTTTGAATCGAGAAGCCGTGGTGATACGATTTTGCGATGAATCAGGCATGCCACGTTTTTTGGTGGATAGTCGCACGATTTTGAAACTGGAAGAGACACGATACTTTTTTCAATCGCGCTTATATGGTCAAGATGCGGCCATCGACATCGTGGTTAATTTATTGGCTTCCGTCAAAACTCGCCTGACACGTCCGGGCAAACCGATTGCTTCTCTGTTATTTGTCGGCCCCACTGGTGTGGGTAAAACGGAGTTAGCCAAAGCCCTTGCCGAGTTTATGTTTGGCGACAGCGAGCGGCTTATCCGTTTTGACATGAGTGAATTTTCTGACGAAATCGCAGTATTACGTTTGACGGGCGATATTTCAGGCGGGCAAGGGTTATTAACCGATAAGGTCAGACAACAACCGTTTTCTGTTGTTTTATTCGATGAATTGGAAAAAGCCCATTTTGCGTTTTATGATCTCTTATTACAAATCATGGGCGAAGGGCGTTTAACTGATGCGCGGGGACAAGTTGCTGACTTTTGCAGTAGCGTGATTATTATGACTTCAAACATCGGTGCCGGTGTCAGCCGTCAACGCAGTCCCGGTTTTCATCAACGAGATAATAGCCATAATGCGTTGCATCAGCACTACCTGCATGCGGTACAACATTTTTTCCGTCCCGAATTATTCAATCGTTTAGATCAAGTCGTTCCATTTAACGCGCTGGATTTAAGCGTATTACGCCCCATCGTGCGCCGCGAACTTGAAAAAATCCTAGCGCGGGACGGTTTACGAACACGCAATGTGACGATACAAATTGCAGATGCGGTTATCGACTATCTCGCGTATAAAAGTAGCGACAGTCACTATGGTGCGCGCCAATTACAACGTTGTTTACAAGAACAAGTCGTGATTCCGCTGGCGACGACTTTAAACCGTTATCCATTTTCAACGTCAATGAAAGTCGCCATTAACAAAGGCGAAAATGAGCTCGAATTCAAAACGATAATATTTACCCAAAAAGCCCAGGCTGATCAAACCTTGACTGACACTAAATGGACTTTACGGGAACTGACCATTGCAAGCACCAATGCACGTCGTTTAGCGCAACTCATTGAAGACAGCCCTTCAATGAATCAATTGTGGAGTAAATGGGACATTTTAGAACGTGATCGTCGCCGTTTAGGCGAAAAATTTTGGCAAGACCCTTTCATCGCGCATGAATATGGAGTCTTGCATAAGCTACTGGAAGAAGCCAAGACGCTATTGCAAAATATTGAAAACGTTGAAATTGATTGTTCTTTGGGCTTCATCGGCCTCAATACACCAGCCGCGGAACTCACAACAGCCCTGCTTGATTGGCAAAAAGCGCATGAAGCATGGCAACTACAATTATTAGACACAGTGTACCCAGAAACAGGCTTGTGTACGTTAAGTATCTACGGCGCACCAGACTTTTTGATTGAACTATTCAATATATTCCATGAGTTAGTCAAAAGTCAGTCTTGGGTAATCACAGAACGCGCTGTGTGGCTGCGGAACAATGAGGCTGAATACATTTATACTAATCACTTTGCGTCACCTGAACGGTCGGAGGATAAATTGGTGGGCCGTGAACTTCAAATTATTGGATCGGGTGTTGTACTTTATTTCGCTAAAGAAAGGGGCGTGCATATTTGGATAGATAATGAAGGCAATGAATATTCTTATACGGTGCTGATAACACAATGTACGATAAACAAATTCCAAACACCTCAAGGTGTACATCGCAAGAAATTCTTAGAAAGCTTTGAAAAAAGACGACAATATCGGAAACAGGGTTTTTTTGATTTTGTAGAAAAGATAACGCGCACTGGCTCAAATTGGCAATCGGTGCTAGAGAAGCTGCTTGAGAATAACTTCAAGGATTTGTTGCTACGGGTACTGTGCGGAGAAATGACAGAGATTGAGCAACCTTTCATTGATGGTTCAGGAGCAGACGACGATCTGTCATTAGATTTAGATGACATACCATTTTAGGGAAAAGGAGAAGGGGGGAAGGGAAGGAAATTGTGAATTGTGAATTGTGAAGTATTAATTCTTTGTACAGGATAAAAAACGTAACCTACTGTATTTTCCGGTATTGTGGTTGTGTGGACTCGTATGAATACTCTCCTCAAAAATAAATTCTTGAAGATGGTGGGATCGCTCGTAGAGACGCAGGGCGTCTCTACGAGCGATCCCACCCTACATTTATATTAATATAAAATCATTATGTTTTTTGTCCTGTATATAGGTATTAATTATTAATTAAACCCATATTATTTAAATTAAAATTATTTTTAGAGAATTCCGATTTTACACAAAATAACAAAGCAAATCGTATAGATCTTTCCCTTTGAACCGCTCCCCTTCCCTGATAACTGATAACTGATAACTGAAAGGGGGAATCAATTATGAAAAAATGGTTAACGCTTGGTAGCTTAGTACTTATTATATTTTGTGTTAATGCCGCATTTGCTGATGATACTGCTGCCGGTGCTGAAGAAATTGGCATTGTGAGCGTTGCAGGTGGTGTTATGACTGCCACTGCCACGACGGAAGGCGCGGCAATCGCTGTGGGAACTGTTGCTTATACCGCAGCCCGTGTTGTGGGGGCTTCTGATCCCACTGTCATAAGTACACTTTCTGCGGTAGGTGGGCCGGCGGCGGTTGGCGCTGCGGGTGGATTTGGCACCGCAAAACTGATGAATGACCACTTGTTTAGTGAGTGCGACAATCAAAAGGCCTGTGACGCTGCCAAAATTGGCACTTATGCTGGGGCTGCTGCCGGGGCAGCCGGTGTCGTTACAACTGTGGCAATGGTAGGTGCAGGTACAACGGGATTAGCGGCGGTTGGAGCAGCGGTGGGTGCTACGGCAGTTGGTGCGGTGGCAGTGGGTGCCACCACACTTGTTGTCGCCCCCGTTGTGGCGACAGCCACTGTGGGTGGATTGGTTTATTGGTGGTTCAGTCGTGAGAAAGAGTAAACAAGCGGCTTAAAAATACTTTTCGATCTGTGCGGTTAGGCTGAACGCAATAAATAAGGTGTGGTTGGTTGTGACTGAACAATCGGAAATTAACCACGCAAGTTACCCACAAAAAAAAAGACTTTCGAGGTTTTCAAAACCTCGAAGGTCTGAAATCGTTAAAATGGTTGGGGATCGGTTTTATCATCATGAATCCCAAACTGCAACCGTCCATAGGGGAGCATTTCTAACGCTTCGACTTCACCCCCAGGCAAGATGCAGCTGACTTCAGTCAGTTGGTAGGTTTGGCTATTATAAGCCAATAAATGATTCTGCTCTATACCATAAAGCATCAGGCCTTGATTATCCCAAGTGATATCTTCAATCGGACCTTCATAAGACAGTTCTATGGTCGCCGTACCCGTACTTGTCTCAATCAATATCAGGCCATCCCCTTCGGCCCAACCCTATAATGAACCATCCGATTTAAAGGATAATCCATTGATTTCATCAAATGTTGGTGGGTAAAGCCCACCGGTGATGGCATTCACTTTGTAGAGATGACCAGGGTATTTGCCATCGTCTCCGGCGGCTGCGAAGAGTTGGTTCGTGTCTGGGTGGATGTCCAAGGCCTCTATATCTTGCCCCAAATGCAATTGACTCAGCAGTTTCACCTCAAAATAGGGTGTTGCCGAATTCACAGTTAAAAGTTATGTGTATTTCTTGTTTTCATCGTGAACCGCGTAAAGTAGACAGGCGGTTAAGCCGTCTGACACCAGATCGATGACTGCCGGTTTATTGAAACCAACGGTAACCTTTCGCGGTGTGAAATTGTGTTTTGCCAGTGAAGCAATTAAGGAGTACTTATTGGCAAGCAAGTCGGTGAGTTGATAATAACCGTTTTCGTCTGTGAAGGCGGTGTGTTCGCCAGCCTCTATCAAAACACCGGCCAGTGGCTGACCGTTTTTGTCAGTTACATGGCCTTCTATCGTGTATAAGGCTAAGCTTGAGGAAACGATATTGTGAACAGAAGGGTGGTTTTTGCCAATGGTTAAGTTTTTTTGGGTAAAATCGTATTGGTCATGGGTTGCGACAAGCGTGTAATTGCCGGCCGTAAGATTTGTGATCTGATAATAACCGTTTTCATCGGTTACGATTGTGTGTCCGCCAACCTCTATCACAACACCACCAAGTGGTGAGCCCTTTTTGTCAGTGACATGGCCGGCAATCGTGTAGAAGACGAAACCGTTAGAAACGATATCGATGACAGAAGGGTGGTTTTTGCCAATGGTTAAGTTTTTTTGGGTAAAATCGTATTGGTCATGGGTTGCGACAAGCGTGTAATTGCCGGCAGTGAGTTCGGTGAGCTGATAGTAACCTTCAGCATCCGTTACGATTGTGTATCCGCCAACGTCTCTCACAACACCGCCAAGCGGAGTGCCCTGTTTGTTAGTGACATGGCCTTCTATTGTGTATTTGGGGACCACGGTGGTGATGCTTCGTTAATTACTGGCTGCATCATAGCTGTAATGAAGGGTTTTACCCGATTCGTAGGTGACTTTGATAAGAGTTAAACTAAGCCTGTAAAGTTTCCAGTACAGACTCGTCTTCAAAACGGTACGTGAGACTAATCTCGAATACCGCTCCTCTCTATATAATGTCCTTTTACCGACCTCGCCTTTATTGCAAGTGTTTTGCTTCACTGTAATCGGTCAACATTT
>QNER01000485.1 GCA_003646175.1 Candidatus Parabeggiatoa sp. nov. 1 | reverse complement strand
CAATGGATTGGCTCTTGGGACGAGCCGGCTCTGGGCTAAATAGCATTATTTGACTTTAAGTTCAAAACTACTTAAACCACACTCTTTCTCATTCTCGCATAACCAATTAGCCGGATTCAACAGATCTTGAGCTGCTGTACCCGGTTTTACCAACAGGCTATACAAAGTCAATTGACCTTGTTGGTCAAGATCCGGTAAGCTTTCCATAGAAAAAACGTTTTGATAGGTTGTTTCATCACTAACAACGTAATTTCTGAGAAAAGGCAATTGTTCTGGAATAGGTTGACTATTCTCATCAAAGAAGAGTAACTGCCCATCTGGAAAAGCAACCGCTACATAAACATCGGCAGCTTTTTCTTTACCCAACGAAGTCAGGTTAATCTTCAGATTATCGCCCGCCATGAACGTCGTCGAATTAGCCGAAATCAACGACTTAGGCGTTTTAACCACACGGATTTCTGTTGAAACTTCACCGGATGCGTCAAACGCTCTGACATAGGCAGTTATTTCCTCGCCTTCAAAGTCAAGCGGGGCTGTGTAGCGCACTTGGCCCGTTTGCGTGTCTCTTTCCGATAAGCTTCCAATTCTGGTGGTAAATTGATAAGGTGCACTGCCACCGCTCACCTTAATTGTGGTTGTTTCACCGGGTCTCAGAACCGCCATCTTGGGTGACATTTTTAGGTCAGCGTTTACAAAAATCTCTGCTGTTGCCTTGTTACCGCGTTCGTCTATTAGGGTAATTGTATATTTACCTGGTGTGGCAGGTGCGGTATAACGGTAGCGTTCTTTTCCTACTTCAGTGTGGATTTTGTCAGCCTTTCCCCCAGTCTTTTCAGCACAATAAGGCGTCAATCCCTGAAAACCCATAAATTCAACAGATTCTTCAGGTGCCAAAGTTGCCATCAGCGGGGTTATTCGAAGATGATTATTCAATCGCACCCTCGCAGACTGTTTGCTCCCCTTACTGTCTGTCACCGTTATCTCTTCATCATTCTTCGCTAAGCCGGGCGAACGGTAGGTTATCTCTACCCCAGTATCAGAAGCGTTGTCAAACGGAGGTTCAAAAGAGCCATATTTAGCTTCAAACGTATATGACCCCACACCTCCATGGACCTGAAATTTTTTTGAAGCAGCAGCATCAACATACATCACAGCCGGTGTGATAGATAATGGTGAAGCAATAGTAATATCTGCCTTTGCTGTTCTGCCGGGGTCGTTTAAAGATTCTACGTGTAAAACATCAGTGGTGGATAATGCCGGTGGTGTGTAAAGAATATCATCACCAGCTTGGTTAATCGTCCCCTTTTCAGCCGACACCTTTACGCGTTCACCTTCATATCTCCCGATAATTTTAAAATCCTCGTTTTCACTGCTACCAAGGCCAAGATATTTCTCAGAAGGTGTTATTTCTAGTTCAGTTTGAACGTTTACATCAAAGACGACTTCTGCTGGCTCACTGTTACGAGTATCCGTAACAGTCAAAGTCACCTTTTCTGAATACATCGGGGCAGTAAAGATAATGCCACTTTTACCTCCATCACTGGTTTCTTGAATGGTGTCTTTCGACTGTCCAAAATTAGTGCGATAGTAGTAAATACCACTGCCACCGGTGATTTCAAACCGCTTGCTTTCTCCCACAAAAATCTTAATCGGGCTGTCTGATGGCACCAGACGAATTGATTGAACTACCTTAACAAGAGCTGTTGCTTTACCACTGTCTTCATCAGTGACTTCTACAGTGATATCTGAGTTAGTATTATCGGCGGTTACTTCCAAATTCGTCTCTTCACACTCAGAACAAGACAAACTACCTTGACTACTCGCAAAAGTATAAGGCGCTTGTCCACCAACGGCTCGGAAAGTCACCGTTTTACCCAACTCAACTATTTCCATTTTGGGATCGATTTGAAGCCGCCCTGGAATTTTTACATCAATCACAGCTTCAGTGCCTTCCCCAGTCGCATCCCTGACGACAAGCTTGTAAGTCCCATTGTTGGGGGGTATAGCAGTAATTTGTATTTCACGTCCAACTAATTTGAAATCACCTTTTTCTACACGCACGTCAAAATCTGGAACACCCTCGTTAATATCAATGGTTTCCGGTACAGTTTCTTGAGTAATTTCCACGTATGGACGGGATAATTGTATTTTCTGAACCACGTTTAGAGTTGCTTGTGCAGTGTTCTCTAAACTGTCACTCACTTCGACAATAGATTGGCCACCAACGTCTAAATCGGTTATCAACGCAAAATCTTTGTGTCCAATGAGTTGCACTCGTCCGCTTCCTTCCTTGATGCGAAATTTGTAAGGGGGTTTTCCCCCCAGAGCCTGTACTTCAACAGGTTCTCCAATTTTAAAAGAAACGTCTTCTGGAGATATGCGGAGGGGACCGGTCACGTTAACATTGATGATGGTATCTACTTCATCATTAGTAACCAATATCGGAAACGCGCCAGGATAATCGGGCGCTGTATAAGTTACTTGGTTCCCGGTCATCGGTTCAAGTTTACCATCTCGAACGCTCCACTTAAGCCCGGTGCAGTTGTCCGCCACTGTGAAAGTCTTTGATTCATTCACCCCAAGTTCAGGATTGGTGGCATCAATGCTGATTTGATTGCAGTGACTGGCTTTGATGATTAAAGTATTGCTTTCAGTACCATCCGCCAAACTTGCAGTTACTCTGGCTTCACCTACCTTATTGGCAATAATCGTGAACTGTTTGAACCCGTCACGATCCGTTGTCAAGTACGTTGGTATATCAACAACGTCAGGGCTATCATTGTAAAGAGTTACTGTGGTACTTTTGGGTGGCAGCACAGAAACAATAGCCTGTGAATTGGGGTTATCATTCAAATCAATGTCCAAGGTTTCGGGTTTGATAAAAACCTTAGGCTCTTCATCAATGATGGTTTTGACAACGATCGCATTGGATTTCACATCGCCTGCCCAAACCTTTAAAAACACGGTATTCTGTTCAATGCCTGGTGTAATCGTTAACTTGGCTGCCCCATTACTATCAGTGGTCAGTTCTTGATGAGAAACCACCACCACGGCCGAGTCCACGTCCACCACCAAGTTTACCCCGGCCTCTGGTGGGTTAACTTGTATGAACAAGAGTCTGCTGTCCGATGGGTCGGTAAAGGTAATATCGGACCCCGGACTCAGCGAGATGCTGTCTACCGCTGCTGCGATCCCAGCATAGCTCAAAAGAAAGGCATATAAGCCCCTGATAAAGAGACCACTTAGTGTGGTCCGTGGTTTTTTCACAGTATAGTCCTCCTTATTAAGTGAGTTTAACGCAAAGTGATATTGGTCAGTACAGCGGATTGACGGATTGAACGGATTTATTTAAATGGTTTATATGGCTAAATAGTCGCCCCAAACCTGAAAATCCGTTTATACCCCAAATCCGTTGTACTGACCGTCACAAATAACTGAAAAATGGTCAGGCTGTTTTGACCTATTGACAAATTACCAATTTTGTGTTTATAAGAAAATTCAAGGAGTTATAAATTTGTTATGCCTAGCCAATTTGTAACTCTTTGTTTTTAAACTAAAACATAATTTTTTTCATCTGTCAATACGTCAGTTCTAATTTTCTGAGTACCTATCAGTGAGTTGAGTACAGCGAATTAGCGAAATAAACGAATGACGTTGGTAAAAACAACAATTCGCTGATTTCGTCAATTCGTTGTACTAACATGATCCAAGAGCGTTACCCCTTAAATATTAATATGCCCCTTTGGAGCATTGATGCCATTGCCCTTCAGAAAACCCTTGAATATTCATCAAGTATAAGGTTCGCCTGAGACGAACGAAATTCACCATTTTTCGTACAAGGTTCGCCTTGTACTCCTGATAATAAATATGACATTATAAAATTAATAACTAATTACTTCACAAACCAGTTTCGCAAGTTTCGATTTGAGAATTCGCAATTCGCGATTCTCAACTTTAATTTCAGTTCATATTGCCTAAAGATTCTTGAACTTCTAACGGGGCATAAATCTGCACCTGTACTTCAACTTCATCTTCAGTTGCTTCATCATGTATGCGAATTGTTTGTAATCCACCCGATGACCCCGCTTGGATTGTCAATGTCATGTTGTCAGATTTGGTAATAGTCAAAATGTTGTCATGTTCCTCCACTTCAGGTTTCACTTGCCAGTGACCACTGCCCCCCTGAATTTGAAAATGAGTTTCGCCGTTAATAGGGATATTGCGAATACTGGGGGACACGCTTAACGGGCGAAGTACATCAATCAAAACTTGTACTTCTTGGCCGGCCCGATCAAAAAAGGTAATAGAATCTTGCATATAGCGTCGTGGGGCCATGTAGATAAATAAATTGGGCTCTTTTTCATCTACACTGACTTCACCAGCTTTACTTTGCCAAAAAATGGGCCGTAATCCCCCAGTGATCCAAAACTGATGCTCTTGGTTAGGTTTACTCCAAATTTGTTTCGGCGCGACCTCCAGTGGTTCAGTGGCTTGAGCGGTGTTGAGGCTTAATAGTAACGCTAATGATAATAAGGATATTAACAGGTTCATCGTTTTTTCAGGTTCGTTGATAATTTGGCAAAATGGGAATAGTTCATTATATCGATTGGGGACTGGATTTATTCATTAACTTATTGTTTTTATTCCCAATTCCCAATTCCCAATTCCCAATTCCCAATTCCCAATTCCCAATTCTTGTAGTTATTGATTCTGCATAAAATGTTCTACCAAGTAATAAAACTCTGTGTCAGCGCAACAGAAACCAAGCGCAAAAAAAGCATCCAATGCGGTTTGCATTTCGCTGGGATCTATTTTATTGTCAAAGCCCGCATAAAGTGAAATCAAATCACGAGCAATATGAATTTCTAAAATGCCTCGGCGTCCGCTGTTATCTTCTGCTGCCAATTCATAATGACCCGTCGCCGGGGGATAAAAAGTTGTCAATTTGCCTTTGGTTTGCTGAAAATCTTGTTGAGTGCAAGCCCCTTGACAGATCCATTCAACTTGTCCTGAAGCCGCGCCTTTTACTGAAGCCATTATTGAATTAGGGAAATTATCTGGGTGTACATATTGGTAAACGGGTCCCGCCGGTTCCAAGTTAAGGCTACCCTCATTACAAGGGGGTGGATCAACAGTCACTTTGGCAATAGCCGTTTGTCCGGCCTGATCGCTACCGACTAATTCAAAAAAGCCGGTTTGAGTAAATTGTAAGGTCAAGCTATCGTTATCCGTTTTGGGTAATATTTGCCAACCACCTTGACTGGGGGGTTCCAACCGATAGGGCGGTTCTCCACCCGATGCCTGAAATTTGACGGTGGTATCCTCTAAGCAGACACTGTGTTGTCTGGGGCTGACTCGGAAATTGCCTTTGACGGTGACTTGAATCTCAACGGAATTCCCAGTGCTATCATAAACGGTGATGATTTCTGGGCCGATGATTTCGCCGGGGATATAACGCATTTGGTCACGTTCAGTGCCTTGGGGTTCAAGTTGACCTTTGCCACCTTCTATCCATAAATAGGGGGGAACACCGCCTTTAACTTGGAGAAAGTTACCTATTTTTTGATAATCTTCTAAATAAACGTCTGGCTCCACAGCTTTTAGGGGGGTATAAACTTTGGCGTATGCTATGCGGCCACCACTTGGATCATTTTTCTGAGAAAAATGGATGGCATAAAAACCTGGTTTTTCAGGCGCGGTATAGCGAATACCCTGCCCTTCAGTTTCAGGGAGCCATGTCCAACTGCCCACGTTTTCATCAATCACTTGGACTTCACTGGTGACCCCGTGCAAACCAAATGTTATGGTTTGTCCGGGTTCCATATAAACGTATTCTGGCGTGACAGAAAAGTGTTGCCAAGAAACATGGAATTCTGCTTTTGTTTGTATGCCTTCGCTATCTCGCAACGTTATAGAAAAATCGCCGGCAACTTGGGGTGCGGTTAATATTGCAGTACTGCCGGTGTCATCTAAGGTTTGATCCAAATCCCCGGCTTCTGTGAACCAAAGGTAGGGGGGGAGACCACCGGTTGCGGTTAGGGTAATATTTTCTCCTCCTGTGACGGTATTTGTTGAAAGTTGGATAGTGGGTATGGCAAGCACCGTGTTGCTCAAAAACCAAAGGCCGAACACGGTTAGGATATTTTGCCGTTTTATAAAGAATGCCATGTTTAGCACTGCTCCTAAAAAGTTGGACAAAGTTGGACATTTTTAGGTAATTCGCTCTCTGTTGATAACCCAGAAGGATTGCAACTAGAGTCCTGGTTGAGCAGTCCCAACCGGTGTCGCTCAGTCCGT
>QNER01000484.1 GCA_003646175.1 Candidatus Parabeggiatoa sp. nov. 1 | reverse complement strand
ACCCAACTTTCATAAGAAAGTGGCGGGGTAATGATACTCTATTTAAACACAATATCAACATCATGGTAGACTTTTTTTAATCGACTGACGCACCCAACATAAGGCTGCTTGATTGCTTTTAAAATTTCATTGAGCACCATATAAGTTATTTTTTTCCGTGCGTAAGTCCTAAACCTATTGAGGTTCATATCGTCTGTTGACGATAGTCTCCCTTTGAGTTCGTCCAATGTCAATAAGTTATCAATAATTTTTGTTGACGATAAAGATTTTTTGAGAAACCAAGTTAAGTTATTTTCAATAAACTTGGTTTCTTGCGTTCAAAACCTTTGAGGTTTGCCTCTAAGGTTTTTGCCAAGAACAAAGCTTTTTTGGATGACTGTACTTAAATAGAGCGACTTGTTGTTCTGTGAGCGTTGCGGCTTGCGCGTCAGTTTTTCCAATTAATGAGGAACATCCGTGTCTTTTGAAAATTTTCAGTTACACCCAGGTATTCTTAAAGCCGTGCAACAATGTGGCTACGCTGCGCCCACACCGGTTCAGTCTGAAGCGATTCCTAAAATAATCGCCGGCCATGATGTGATTGCCTCGGCAAACACGGGTACTGGTAAAACGGCTACTTTTGTACTGCCAGCCTTGCAACGTCTCACTAAACGCCGCTTTAAAAAACAGTATGGGAAACCATCAGTACTCATACTCACTCCAACGCGAGAATTAGCCAATCAAGTCAGTGAGGCTATTCGTAAATATGGAAAAAATATACGTTTTTCCAGTGTGAGCTTGGTAGGGGGTATGCCTTACGGCCCACAATTGAAGTCCTTATCACGCCCGGTCGATATAGTCGTTGCAACCCCCGGCCGTTTGATGGATCTGATAGAACGTAACAACCTGAATTTATCTCAAGTCGAGATGCTGGTGCTTGATGAAGCTGATCGCATGTTGGACATGGGATTTGTTGATGAGGTGAAAAAAATCGCCACTCTCACGCCAGAAAACCGTCAAACTTTATTGTTTACAGCGACTTGGGATGACAGTCTGGCCAGATTAGTGACTCGCTTGCTCAAAGAACCAGAGCGCATTCAAATTGAAACTGAGCCAACCCAACATAACATTGAGCAGCGTGTACATGTTGCGGACAATCTTGATCATAAAAATCGCCTATTGCAGCATTTACTTGACGATGATGAACTGACGCAAGCCCTGATTTTTTCGGCAACCAAATTGGGGGCTGATATGCTGGCTCAGGATTTGATTGAGCAAGGACATGCGGCTGCGGCTTTACATGGTGATATGAAGCAGGGCGCACGCAACCGCACCTTGACGAATATGCGTCGTGGCAAATTGCGCCTGTTGGTGGCTACCGATGTGGCAGCACGTGGCCTTGATGTCACTAGCATTACCCATGTCATCAATTTTGACATACCGCGCTTTGCTGAAGATTATGTACACCGCATTGGTCGTACCGGACGTGCGGGGGCGCAGGGAACCGCTATTTCTTTTGTATCGCCTGATGATCGGCTACATTTAGAGCGGATTGAACGCTATACGGGTCAACGGGTGCCCCAAGTTGTGATTCCAGGCCTTGAGCCGACACGTTCACTGCGGTCCCCCCCTTCCAAAAAGCGTCAATCTCGTCGCGGTGATTACTCAGCACAGCGTAAAAACTCTTATGATGCCCCGAAACAACGCAAAGGCGGCGGCCGTTACCAGCAACCACCTCCTCATCAGCACAACAGGCGGCAAAGTAAAATAGCCGGTAAATAAATGACGACTTATTAAAGCGTTTGCGGTTAAAAAAAGGGTGTGTCCCGCTTATCCTATCTATTTTGATAGGTTTATAAGCGCTTTTATCAACTGAGGCTCAGGAGATGATGGGCTTAAAACAACAAATTGAATTAATTGATAATGATTTGCGGTGCCTCAAAAAAGGGGTTTGCAGATTAAAAATCAGCCTATTATCAACATAAGGCTCAAAGGGCAAGTGGAACACACCGTCAAAAAACCAAGTTTCTTGAAGAGACTTGGTTTTTTTTTGCTCGTTTTGACCGTTTACACCACAGATATAGTATCTGTTATCTATGTACAGGACAAAAAAGTGTTCAAGCCGTTAGCTCACGCTTTTTTTGTGGCGTATGTATCACTCAAACAATAACACTACTTATTACAATAATACAATAATATTTTATAACGACTCAGCCCCGAAGGTGCGAATGAATTAAAATAAGGGTTTGTGAATTTAACAATTTGTTTTTATTCGTTAAAATTGACTGAAAAGTCTATTATTTTTGCACAGACAGAAGGGCGATATCGCAAAAGTGCAAAAGTGATACTATCGCAAAAAAAGCGATAGCATCACTAAATACTTTAAATGTTTGCGAAGCCTCGAAGATTTTAGGATCTAATTTTTATGGATGATTGTAACCGTGTTTCGTTTTTCGTTGCAAGCCCTTTGCATCAATCAAAGAGGGTCTGTTGTGATCAAAACAGTAACCCACGTTTGCTATGGCATAGCCAGATTGTTGTGCGAACCATCACAATACGGCGCTTTTTTTGTGTACTTACAACCACATAAGCTCACTTGAGCCTTTTCAGTCAATTCAAATGAAACGGGTGTCAGCTCTGTATCTTTGTGCGAACCATCACAAAACGGTTGATTAGCAGACTTGCCACAAGAGCACCAGTAATAAGTTCCCGCCTTAAGTTCCATGACGCATGGGCTTTGTGAACTGCTGACGCTATTTGTCATAATTTGCCTCCAATAGTTAGTGTTTCAGATAAATATTTTAGCCGGAGTCCAAGATTTATCTTGGGCTTACCAAACTAAAGTTTGGACTCCAGCCATTGGAAGTTTCTGCCAAACTTATT
The DNA here is from genome assembly GCA_003646175.1 of Candidatus Parabeggiatoa sp. nov. 1. GTDB lineage: Bacteria > Pseudomonadota > Gammaproteobacteria > Beggiatoales > Beggiatoaceae > Parabeggiatoa. The sequence goes on along the minus strand of QNER01000484.1, from coordinate 3,439 downwards.
TCAGTGACTCCCTTTCCCAAGTACCTGATTTCCCGCCAGACTTTTTCTTTAAGCAGACTTTTTCTATGCTCATACCGCGATCCACTGCCTTGCACATATCATAAATGGTTAGCAACGCAATTTGTACTGCGGTGAGGGCTTCCATTTCCACGCCAGTTTGCCCACTCGTTTTAACAGTGGTTTGACAATGCACCGCGTTTTGTTCAGGCAACGGGGTTAAATCGACGCTGATATGGGTGAGCATTAGCGGATGACACAGCGGGATTAGTTCACTGGTTTTTTTGGCTGCCATGATACCCGCAATTCGCGCAATACCCAAGACTTCGCCTTTTTTATGTCCACCTGCCATGATTAAGTTTAAGGTTTGCGGTTGCATGGTGATCAAACCTTCGGCAATGGCAACGCGAGAGGTAGCGGCTTTTTCGCCCACATCTACCATGTGGGCTTCGCCGGCTTGATTAAAGTGGGTGAGTTGGTTCATAGTTTTTTTAAGTAACCGCGATAGATGCTATTTCTTCCTTTTTTGGGATAGTATCTGTTGGATCAACAAACTTTCAACGGATACGATCCCAAAAAACAACCGCAACAGATGCTATCCCTTCCTTTTTTGGGATAGTATCTGTTGTCAAGTGTAAAATTTTTTCAGAAAAATAATTTCGACGCAAAAGTTGGCTGCGAAGCAAAAACAGGGGAAAAGAACACCAGCTATAACGGATAGCATCCCTTGAAGGGATGCTATCCGTAAAGTTATTTATCTGAATATCTAAAGAAACGATAGTTGAAATCCCCGCAAAATTCAGCAAAAACTTTGCTGCACGACAAATCAATAAATTAGGGTATCGTATTATTTTATTTTGCGTGACTGTCAGTTTATTCCCCTAATCCGTTGTACTATCTGTTGTTTTTGTCATTCAACGCGCCTTTGTTAGAACTTAATAAAGGACGCTGCACGTTTTTTTTGCGACATCCCTTACCCTCAAGTCAATAACGATGCTATGTAGGACTACCAAATTAATTCTCGTTTATGGAAATGCCCGAAACAACATGACGACAGTGTTAAGGCATGATAACCATGCCAATATTGGAATAGTCACTATAGCAATTGCCACGATAGGCTTTCGCTGCCACATAAAAATTCTCACCGCTGCTTAACTCAGCAGAGAAATCAGTGTCATTTTTGATATCCAAACTGTGTATATTGTCAAAAGTCACATCACTGATGGAATCGGAATAGGGCGCATAATAAAATTGATAGCCGTCTGCCCCGATGACGTTGTTCCAAGAGACGGTGGCTTTCTGCCCGTTAATGCTCACTTCTACCTGTGGTGCTGGTAGAGTGTCCTGCGCTTCGCACACATGCTCGCTGATAAATTCTTGATATGACGACACGCGAGTATAAACGCCATAATAGTATGGCCGGGCACAGCCTTCACCCCAACTCACAATCCCTATTTGTTGCCAGCCCGCGTCTGTTTCCATAACAAAGGGGCCGCCACTGTCGCCAACACAAGCATCCGTACCCCCGCCTGCAAAGCCGGCACAAAGCATCGTGTCCTTCACCTCGCCGTCATAAGTTCGTCTCGCGTTGCACACCTGATTTGAAACAATGGGCACAGCTGTTTGTTGCAAGCTATCGGCGTAGGAATCTCTCATCTTTGTGCTAGTCTGGCCCCAACCAATCACGGTTGCCAATTTGCCGACTTCAGTGACATCACTGTAAGCCTCTGCTACTCGTAACACCGCCGCTTGAGTATAAGGTTTTTCGAGTTGCAACAGCGCAAGGTCCGCCGCTGGATTCTCAGGATCGTGATCATAATCAGGATGTTTGACAATATTCTTAATCCCAATGAGTTCCCCCGTTCCTTCGTCACTCAAGGTATTTCGGCCCAGCAAGATTGCAATGCTGTTAGTGTCTTCCCCGTCAGTGCAATGCGCCGCTGTGAGTATCCAAGACGGATGAATCAATGCCCCACCACAATATTGGCCTTCGATAGCCGGACGATTGGGATAAACAATCGCAGCCATCCAAGGCCATTCATCAGCTGCACAAGTACCATTAATAATTCTGGTTTCTGCCAAACCTTCGGTTTGTACCAACAATAGGCAAATACCCAAAAACGAGTGCAACGAATATCGATCTAAACGAATTGAAAATGAGTACAACGAATTAAGAAATGAGTACAACGAATTGCCGAAATAAACGAATTTTTCTACTAAACACATATTTTTATCTCCAATACGTGATTCAGGAGTGCAAGGCGAACCTTGCACGAGTACAATGAATTTCAATCCGTAAAATCAGGAAAGAAGTTGTACTTCCAGTATAAAAGCAAGCTGTTATCCCAAATAATAATGGGCTGCAATCCCAGCAAAAATTGCTGCACCAAACCAATGATTATTTAAAAAGGCCTTGAAACACTTTTCTGGAATACGATCTTTAATCAACCATTGTTGATAAATCGCCAAACCTGCTGCGATAAATAATCCTAAATGATACAGGCTACCAAAATTATTTTGTTGCCCTATCCATAACAATAGCAGCAAAACTGTCAAATGCAAACCGGCGACAATCGCCTTATCTGCTTTACCAAATAAAATGGCGGTGGATTTAAGCCCAATCACTAAATCATCTTCCCGATCAGCCATTGCATACATTGTGTCATAAGCGACGGCCCACAGCACATTGGCAATAAATAACCACCACGCTAATGTGGGTACGGTGCCGGTTTGTGCGGCAAAGGCCATCGGGATTGCCCAACCAAAGGCCGCGCCTAAATAGACTTGTGGCCAGTGTGTGTAACGTTTTGTAAAGGGATAAGTCGCTGCCAACAGTACCGCCACCAAGGACAACATAATTGTCAAGGTGTTCATTAATAAAACTAATCCAAAGGCTAACAAACACAAAATAACAAATAAAGTTAAGGCTTCGCGTGTACTGACGCGCCCGGCCGCGAGGGGACGATCACGAGTGCGGCGTACATGAGGGTCGACCAGTCGATCTGCGTAATCATTAATCACGCAACCGGCTGATCGCATTAAGATAACGCCTAACACAAACACAATTGTGACTAACACATCGGGATACCCGCCACCGGCAATCCACAACGCCCAAAGTGTTGGCCAAAGTAACAGGAAAATCCCAATGGGACGGTGTAGGCGCATTAAGAGGGCGTATTGATGTAATTGTTCTATCATATTGTAGCCTGTTTGTTTATAGTATCTACAAGGATTGTTTATAAAAAGATTTAAAACCATAACTACAGGGATTGTTTATAATAAAGGATTTTAAACCATAACTACAAGGTTTGTTTATGAAAGGATTTTAAACCATAACTACAAGGTTTGTTTATGAAAGGATTTTAAACCATAACTACAAGGTTTGTTTATAATAAAGGATTTTAAACCATAACTACAAGGATTGTTTATAATAAAGGATTTT
>QNER01000483.1 GCA_003646175.1 Candidatus Parabeggiatoa sp. nov. 1 | reverse complement strand
ATTATTTGTAGGGCTGATGATGCTTTGGGAGGCTTTTGTTATTGGACAAACCACGGAATTAGCGGTGACTTCAAAACGAATCCTTTTTAAAAGTGGTTTGTTAAACCGGACAATTATTGAAATCAAATTGAGGCGATTTGAAAGTATCAAGATACACCAAAATCTTGTGGGCCTGATTTTGAATTATGGCACGGTAACGATTGGGGGGATGGGCGGCGCGAAAACCAGTGTGCCTAATATTGTGGCACCGTTTCGATTGAAGAAAATTTTGTGGCTGGCTTTAGAGGAAGTGGAACGGAGGGATGATGATTTGAAAAATGAACAATGAAAAATGGCTGACAAAAAAAATGCTGAAAATCAGCACTAGGGATAGTGGAATTTTCAGCAAATGACACAAGGAGAGAAAAAAATGGTGCCCTGGAGAGGAATTGAACCTCTGGCCTTCTCCTTAGGAGGGAGACGCTCTCATCCAACTGAGCTACCAGGGCCGAAAAATGGTGGAGCCGAGGAGGATCGAACTCCTGACCTTTGCATTGCGAACGCAACGCTCTCCCAGCTGAGCTACGGCCCCTTGGTTTCACATATTACCGTGTTACATCTGACAAATTTCAAATTAAATGGTGGAGCCGAGGAGGATCGAACTCCTGACCTTTGCATTGCGAACGCAACGCTCTCCCAGCTGAGCTACGGCCCCACGAAAAAGTAAACGGCATTATACACAGATTAAATCGAGCGCGCAAGCTGTTTTTGCGTTTGTTAAATAGACATTATACAGATTTAATCTAACTCTTTGATTTACTTGATATTTATCTTTTACCAATTTCAATAAAATTCAATAAAATCAAATACTTAAAGTTTAATCGGTATAAAGTCTAACGTGCCCGCAAACGCTGCACCGCCGCCCGCACCTGGCTCGGTGCCGTCCCACCAATATGATTGCGGGCATTGACTGAGCCTTCCAACGTCAATATATCATACACATCATCGTCAATCAACGGCGAAAAATTTTTAAAAACTTCCAAACTCAACGTGTCCAACTCACAGCTGTTATCAATGCAGTGACGCACCGCTTTGCCAACAATCTCATGGGCATCCCGAAAAGCCACCCCTTTACGAACCAAGTAATCCGCCAAATCCGTCGCGGTCATAAAACCACGTTGCGCGGCCGCACGCATTTGTTCATGTCGCACTTGCACGGTGGAGATTATATCAACAAAAACATGCAAGCTGCCTTTTAAAGTGTCTATGGTATCAAACAGTGGCTCCTTATCTTCTTGATTATCTTTATTGTAAGCCAGCGGCTGCGATTTCATCAAAGTCAATAGACTGATCAAATGACCATACACGCGCCCGGTTTTGCCACGTACCAATTCTGGCACGTCTGGATTTTTTTTCTGCGGCATGATAGAGGAGCCGGTACAAAAGGCATCGCTTAACTCAATAAAATTAAATTGCGCTGATGACCATAACACCAATTCTTCGGAAAAACGCGACAGATGCATCATTAGTATAGCGGCCGCTGCGGTAAATTCAATCGCAAAATCGCGATCACTAACCGCATCCAAGGAATTTTCGGCTATTGTATCAAAGTTTAGCAGCTTAGCGGTGTAGTGGCGATCAATGGGATAACTGGTACCCGCGAGAGCCGCCGCGCCCAAAGGCATACTATTAACTCGTTTGCGACAATCTTGTAAACGCGCCTTATCACGTTGCAACATTTCACACCATGCTAACAAATGATGCCCAAATGTAATAGGTTGAGCACTTTGCAAATGGGTAAAGCCGGGCATCAGCGTATCAGCCTCACGCTCAGCAACGTCAACCAAAGCGGTGAGTAGGCGCGTCAATTCGGTATTAATGAGATCGATTTCATCGCGCAAATAAAGGCGAATATCCGTTGCAACTTGATCATTTCTGGAACGCCCCGTGTGCAATTTTTTGCCTACGGCACCGATTTTTTGTGTCAGCCTGGTTTCGATATTCATGTGGACATCTTCCAAAGCCACTGACCATTTGAACTCTCCCCGCGCAATTTCTTGTTGAATCTCGATGAGGCCGGCAACAATTTGGGTGCATTCCGCATTGGTCAAAACATCAACATGAGCCAACATACGAGCATGGGCGATTGATCCCATGATGTCGTACTCATATAAACGTTGATCAAAGCTCACAGCAGCTGTAAACGCTTCAACAAAAGCATCAGTGGGGGCCGTAAAACGGCCGCTCCAAGGTTTTTCTATATTCATTTTGGTAATTGGTAATTAGTCGTTTATAGTAATCTATAATTGGTGATTGATAATTGTAATGAGTGCCAGCACAAAAGCCCTTGTAGTTGTATCATTTCATAAAAATTATACGCAAAACCGCAGAGCGCTGGTAAACTTTGAAGGTTTTTGCCAAAGACAAAACTTTTTTGGAGAAACTAAGATTAGATGGTTTTTATTCAAGCACTGATTACCGGATTGAGCCAAATAATCCTTGATATTGACACGACTGGAAAATAGCATTGTTGGTGCTATACTTAATTTATATCTAACTCCTTGAATAATAGCTTCGCTAAACAATTTTGAACCGGATTAAACTTCTTTCCGGATTAACAGGATTACAAAAACAAATAGGTTTTTAAATTTTTTTGAACTTTGCTCTTTTTAAGAATGCTCAGGGTTTTTAAATCCTGTTAATCTCTTAATCTCATAAATCCCATTTAAAAACTTTCAAATTGGCGAATATTATTAAGAAACAGGAATCGAAACTTTAGCTGGATGCTCACCGCCTAAAGGCGTAACAAAGGCAAAATAGACATTATAACAATTTAATATAACCTATTTATTGATTTATACTGAAATAATTATTTTGACGACTCCAATAAAATCAAGCATTTAAGTTAAATCGGTATATAGGAGTCCAAGATTTATCTTGGACGGGCCAGAATTGGTATGAATATTGGTGTTTAATTAAATCGGAGGTAACAACAATGACAAAAGGAGCTATGCTTTTAAGTATGGCAATGATTATGGCCTGCTTATCCGCACCGCTTTGGAGTGCGAGCTTAGTGACGGAAAATTTTGACAGCGGTGCTGGTGGATTTGAAAAAGAGATCGATCAATTTTTTTCCGTTTCTAAAAGACAATTTTTGTTTCAAGGTGATCAAACAGACAGAGTTTGGGCGGCCTTTTGGAGAGGGGGGGCTAATCCCGGCGATTGGTATCCTGAACCCAGTCATTCCAATTACTTTAAAGACTTTAATGTCTCAGTGGATGTGGATTGGAAAGAGGGCTCAGAATATGGAGGCCATGGTCTGGCGGTATGTAACCAAAAACATCAATCTGGAGGAGATGATTATGTGAGGTTTCATATAGACCAAAGCTCTTACACGATCCAGACAGAAAAAGAGACATTGGTCGATTGGACTTTCTCTTCTCATCTTGTGCCCCGCAGTATCAATGAATTGTCTATTTTTAAACGGGACAATGGTTTTTGGTTCTCTATTAACGGGACAGTAGTCGAGCAACTCACCATAGAGGGATGTGCTGGTGGTGCCATTGGTGTGGAAGCCTCAATGTTTGTTGATGTTGCATTTGACAATTTTAGCATAAGTCCCCTAATTATTGAGGACTTTAACCGCGGTGTGGGTGGATTCAGGGGCTATGATTCTGTGTCTGTGTCTGATGGACAACTGCTCATTCCTAGTGATGGAACCGAAGGTGCAGGCTCTTTCGTGTGGGCAGGTGGTCTTAATTCCGCCAATGAGCATCCTAATCCCAGTAATTCTAACTATTTTGACAATGTTATTGTCTCTGTTGATGCCATTTGGAAAGGGGGACACGAGGACGCACCTTATGGTCTTTCTGTTTGCAACCAAGCAAATAGCACCGATGCTGAAGACTATGTCGCTTTTTTGATAGATGGGCAAGGAGACAACATCGGTTACACTGTAGAAACTGTCCAATATGGGCAATATGAGACCCCGGTCAATTGGACCATTTCCTCCACTATTAAGCCGGGCGAGCCTAACAATTTGTCTATCTTTAAGGTAGGCAACCAGCTGGTTTTTTCCATCAATGGTACTAAAGTGGAGCAATTGACGGTAAATGGATGTAAAGGGGGAAGCATTAACCTTGATGCCTCAAATTCGGTTGGTGTTGCGTTTGACAATTTCGTGGCAATGGGTCTCCCTTCAAGTGGGAAAATGCCGATAACCCCGCTAATGCCAGCAACATTAATCGCATCAACATCCCTCACCGCAAACTTTACAGTTGCGTCCGCGTCAGGTAAAGCACCGTTGACAGTCAATTTGGATGCCAGTGCTGCAACTGATCCGGGCGGTACCATTACCAGTTATCGTTGGACTTCTTCAGATAGTCAAACGGCCTCTGGTAAAACTGCCACAATGACCTTTGAGCAACCGGGCAATTATACCATTAAGCTCGTCGTTACCAATGACAACCGGTTGACTAGGGAGTCCTCCCAAAAAGTGACAGTAGAAGCGGGCGAGTCACAACCTACCAGGAATTTGCATCTTGCATTTCAAGGCTTGAAAGAGTCCTATGACATTGGGGAAGTGGTGTCAGTCGATTTAGTCCAAAAGGTACAGACCAACCGCTTTAAGCGAGTTAATCTTTGGGTGGCCATTCAAGTACCTGGAGTACTGTTCTTTAAAACGGACCGTGGCATAAATCCGTTTACGCCTCAACTTCAAGCGTTAAAAACTAGCCTAGACACTGTTGATACGACCGAAAAAATACTGGCAGAATTTGAACTGTCACCCGGGATGGGCGGAGAATATATATTCTATGCTGCCTATGTCAAAGAGGGTGAAGACCCACTAAAGACAGATTCTGCTGTTGAGCTGATTATCAGCCAAAAAACGACACTGGCGAATGAATGATTAATAAGTTGTTCGTTTTGATAATTCAAAGAAATCCGATTTTTTGAAAAAATCGGATTTCTCGCGCTCATCAGGTTTTGAACAACAACACGTTTAAAGAAATCCGATTTTTGGCAACAATCGAATTTTTCTTGCTGTAAACTCGATGTTCTCGTTTTTAGTAAAAACGGGGGCTTTCAGCTTAAAGTGGACGGTTCTATCAGACTAAGTAATTGTTTTTACTCAATAAAAATAATACACTTTATTTTAATGTATTATTATAAAGAACATCGAGTGTAAATTTTTTCTTGCTGTAAATAATCCTGTGAAAGCCCAAAGCGCAGCTATGCTATGGACTTTCACTTCAAAGTTTAACGGATACTATCCCTAAGAAGGGATAGCATCCGGTTTCGTTACGTACCAAAATTTCATTAATTCAATGAATTAGAATATTAGTATTTATTGATATAGAATTTATGCATTGACAGGTTGAAGCTTTGGTGCTCAAATATACAGAGATTTCGGTATTTATGGTAGCTCATTCAAAGTAGGTTTTTACCCCTTTAAAAAAATGTAATAAGTTTTAAGTGATTGATTATTAATGTGATTATTTTTGACATTTTGTCAATGCGTAAGTTCTAAGTTTCTAAGTTTCTTACTGCCTATCAGTTTTTAAATATAAAGTAAAGTACAACGAATTTGCGAAAAAAACGAATGGGGAATGCTGGAATAAACCTAAGTGCTTAAATTTATAGGATAATTTAATTCGTCATTTAATTCGTTTATTTCGTAAATTCGTTGTACTCAACTCCGTCAATTTGTTGTACTCAACTCCGTCAATTCGTTGTACTCAACTCAACGGATAGGTGGTAAGATAAATTTATAAATCTCTTGACAAAAGATATATGGGCATTTATAGTATTGTTTTTTGATTATGGGCCACGCACTTAAACCGCGACAGATACTATGTGCCCTGAGCATTCTTTCCATTATGTTAGGGGTTTTTATTTTCCCTGGAGGAAAAGACGATGTCAAATAACAAACTCTCTCATGTCCTTGTTTTAATCCCACTGTTCTTGTTTCTTTCTGCCTGTGCTACAACCGAAACTGTTGATCCTGAAACTGGAGCAATAATAAAAAAAACGTCCGTTGATTTGCAGATTCTTACAGATACGGCAACCGCTCTAGTACCCGTAGTTAAGGATGCTTTTTCTAAACCAGAACAAGGGGCTACGCCCGCATCTCAGCCGGTTTCTCAACCTAAATCTAATCCACATAGGCAACCGAGAACTCGGCCTGCTTCTAGTCGAACACAGCCCCGACGATCTTCTGGCAGAACTTCGCCGCGCAACAACTCGTCCAATAACAACAACAGAAGTTCCAAAAGGTCCCGTAAGTCATCTTGCAACTCCAACAACAACAATCAAGGGACGTGCCGCTGATAGTT
>QNER01000482.1 GCA_003646175.1 Candidatus Parabeggiatoa sp. nov. 1 | reverse complement strand
GGCTGGTCAGAAAAACTGTTTTTCCATGAAGATCGCCTTTTTGCGGTGGGTATTGATGACCAGCCGACTGAAAATGAGGAAGAACTTTTTGGGGTATCACGAGTTGCTCTAAGCCTGTTTGATGTGAAAGACCCCACGCAACCGACTTTAATTAATCGTTTCACGCCATTAGTCGGTGAAACCCGTTATAGTTGGTCACCCGCGTTGAATGATGAAAGGGCTTTACTATTAAATTGGGAAGAGGACTTTGCGGCCTTACCAATCAATGCTTCTAACATACAAAGCGGTAATCATTTGCAAATCGTCTCCTTGGCAAATGATAAAATTGAAGATGCGGGGCGTTTAGACAATTGGCTGTCCATTCAACGCACTCTTTCTCTGGCACCAAATGTATTAGCCGCACTTGGTGATCAAGCTTTGTTGACACTGCGTTGGGGACAAGGTCAGCCGGAACTGTTGAAAGAATTGGAATTAGCCACCAATTTGACTTGGCTTAACTGGCAAGACGGCCAGTTATGGGCAGCCGCTCAGGGCAATCACGGTCGCCTTCACCGTTTTTACCATTACACACCAGACGATTTGGAAATCCCGGTTAAACGTTGGAGTTTGCCGGTTGGCTATGAAGGTGTCAAAATGGATAAGAATTTAGTCGTGTTTTATGACTACTATCGTTCTTTGACAGTGCAAGTGTTAGATGTCAACACTGGTGAGTTAGGTGCGGCTCAAGTTTTAGAAGAACCACCGGCCAACAGTTCTGAGAAGGAAGAGATGGTGCTTGATACCAAAGTAAATTGGTGGCATTACCGTAGTGAACCTTTAGTGCATGAGGGTTGGTTTTACGTGCCAGAACAACGCGTTTTCCAACCCGCACAGCGCGAACAAACGGCTCATTTGTTGATGCCAGAAACGGATTATTGGCAAATGGAATGGATATTACGCAGTTGGAATGTGACACTTGAAAATCTACCTGAAGCACAAAGCTTTCCCATTCCAGGTAGCCCACTGGCATTCACAGCCAATGGTGAGTTAATTACGCAGGAAGCGAACAATGACGGGTTATTACGTCTGAATTATTTGGCACTGGACGCGGGTAATGCTAACTTACTCCACAGTCAGGATTTGCCTTGCAATAGTTCTTCTCAAGTGATATGGGCTTCTGATGCAGTCTATGTTCATTGTGAAAACGAGATAGATTGGCCACGTCTTCTGCCAATGAAAGATGCGGGTGGAGAAGACAGGGCGGGTGACGAAGGGAGTGTTGATAAAGAGAATGTTGATATTGAACTGGTAGAACCGATAGAACCGCCCAAACTCACAACTCAACTGCTAAGACTAAATCCGAGTAAAGGATTTACCGAAGACGGCAATTGGACATTGGAGAATTATCGGACTCTATACGCGGCATCAGGAGAAGTCGTTTTGCTGACTGGATATGATTGGTCTGGCTCTGGAGCAGCCGAAAGTGGTGTAGGTGTTGATGTGGCTACCGTGGAACCGAAGGTGCGAAGCATAGCGGCAACCATATTGCCTAACTACCAAAAGCTTTGTGAGGTTTACCAATTGCGCCCAGACAACGATCCGATTTTGCTCAAACGACTTGAGGATTGTTCTTATTATAGTGGTGGTAAGGCCGTCGCTATGACACCCACTCAGGTTTGGATGGCCGAAGGATTTGCGGGTATTAAAGTCATTAATTGGTAGCGTTGTTCGTCTCGTTCCCGCGCGGTTTGGTGCGTGGGAACAATTTCACTCACTTGACGCTGGAGCGTCATACGCATTCCCACGCTTTCGCGAAGGGAACTAGAAAAATCTATAGGTATAGGAGTTCATGCGAAATTTTTTAGTCGTTATATTGTTAGTTATATCGGCCTCCGCATCGTATGCGGATTCGCCATCCTTTAGCAGTGATAACAATTTATTGCTAATGCCAGAAGTCAATGTAAATGGCCGTTTTATCGTTAACGTGCGGCTTAAATTAGAAACGAATGGTCAATATGTGGTTGAAGATTTTACAGCATTGTCTGATGATGAGGAAGCCTTTCTGGTAAAAATCAAAAGCCTTCCCTGTGGGCCTGCTGATACTTTGGGGAGATTGGCCGCGCGAAATGCCTTTGTGAATGGAAACGAGAGTTACTGCTTGGTAAGTAATCCAACGTTCACTATTGAAGGAGGAAGGATTGTACGTTATTTGCTTATTGAAAACGGCACTGTACAAATTGTGGTTGATAATCGACTCGACGGTTATGGAGTTTGTTGTTTTCATAGCGTGGTAGGATTTACGGAGCTTCAATTTGGTTTTATGGAAGATGGTGTATTCATTGAGCAGACAGCGATAGACCAAATCGACTTTGAACGTAAGTATATTCTGCAATTGATAGGGGAAGGCGCAGAAGGTAACCAGTACTAACTTGAGGATTGTTCTTATTTAAGTCGTGGTGAGGCCGTCGCTATGACACCCACTCAGGTTTGGATGGCAAAAGGATTTGCGGGTATTCAAGCCATTAATTGGTAGCGTTGTTCGTCTCGTTCCCACGCTGTTTGGTTGCGTGGGAACAATTTCAATTTCACTCAACTTGTATCACTCGATGAACAAGTTTTTTCTAAAGCCAAATTCTAACGGAAAGCGATTGTATATAACAAAGGATTTAAACCGCTAACTACAAGGATTGTATATAATAAAGGATTTAAACAGGGTATAACCACGATCTAATCCTTTATTAAAGAATTTAAACCAGTACAACCACGATCTAATCCCTTCATAAGCATACAATCCTTGTAGTTAGGGTTTTCAGGACTAAAAACTTGCGAGTCGAGTATCGGGAGTCACTATGTTAAACCAGAAATTATTAACGATTGTCCTTCTATGCCATTTATTTTGGTCAACAGTACCCGCCAGCATGGCAAGTGAATCCTGTGCTGACTCGACTACTGAGCAAGTGAGTGAGTTCGTTTCTGCTAACGTCGATTCTTGGGCGAGTAAAATTCTAATGCCAGAAGTGATGAAGCAAGAAATATCCGTGAATGAACTGACTTTAGGCACACCTTTTCGGGTTTATACCATCTCACCCGAAAACTTATGGACCCACAAGGCTGAATCTGAGTTTATCTCTCTCTTAGAATCAGTGGGGATTTGGTTTACACTGGTTTTTTTTGAAGACAATCCCGTCTTATTCTTAAAAGTGGATTGTAGAGACAATCGGTTAAGTGTTATCGGTGTTGGGCATGTTTCTGAGGCCTTGGCCGAACTCAATACGCTTGTTAAGAAATTAGTAACCATTGATAGTGAGCAACGTTGGTTTGTTCGGATATACCAAACCAAGCATACTTTTTTGGTGGTAGAGTATAATGGCAGTTATGTCATTTATCCCCTTGCCACTTTCCCGAGCCAATACACTGGGATTGAAACCATAGATGAACTGGGTGGTTATAATCCCGTTAAAGTTCTCTCGGATATAAGAAAACAATTGCCGGGGCAGGGGGATTATATACGAAAAGCATTGGAATCTTCCTTTACCTCATCAACGGGCCGGCTAAGGCTCCCCAAAGTCATTATTGACGATAAGACCAGCTACACTGTGGTTATGCAACAAGAACGTGGTGAACTGTTATTTTCTGTGACTGAAGCGACACCGATTCCGGCGTTTGAAGAAAGACATCAAAGCCTGCTTAATGGTCAAACCAAGCAAGAAGTCGTACAACTGCTAGGATTCCCAATGACTACCCGTCACCTAGAAAAACAAGATGGTTTTGGACCCATCCCTGATAATCTCAATCAGGGCGATCCGTATGAGCATTGGCAGTATTCGGTAGATGGTACCGTTTATATTGTCTGGTTTGCCGCTACACCAGACCATCGGTCAGATATATGGACAGTGATAGGTAAAACCACTTTTGAAGAAGGCATTATATTTTAATGTTATTTTTAAGTATACTACAAACACTCAAATTTCCTAAATTTTGATAGGGAAGTCCCTTGTGGTTGCCCCTACGAACCATTCTGTAGGGGCAATCCTTTATGGTTGCCCAATACAAATAATATGAACGTTTGGAGTATATGCAAAGTTCACTTGCACAACAGGGATGCAAATGAACTTTGCACGCTTGTTAATAACTGATGTTACGCACAACGCTTCAAAATGAGTCCAGAGGGGCAACCATAAAGAAACTTCCATACATTTAATCAGTAATTGTAGGCAATCCCTCGCGGTTGCCCCTGTCATTTAACGGCCATGAATAATCATTAAATCGCGAATAGCGAATAACGGCCTTCGCATTTCATTTAACGGCCATGAATAATCATTAAATCGCGAATAGCGAATAGCAAACAATGGCCTTCGCATTTCATTTAACGGCCATGAATAATCATTAAATCGCGAATAGCAAACAATGGCCTTCACATTTCATTTAAAAACTCTTATGACGCACACAGCAAAAAAATGAGTCGGCCCAGGGGCAACCATAAAGCGAAAGCCCCTTTGCGGTTGCTCCCCCGCGCAAACCCTTTCACCACACATCATCATGGTATGGAACTTTCCGCTTTATTGCACAAACTGTGACAAGTCGAAGCAATGTGCGTAACATCAGTTAATAACGAGAACCAATGGACCTAACCTCACCACCTAACCTCGCCTAATAATACTTTAGGCTTAGACTATTTCAGAAAATATGGAAAGAATATGGCACAAATAGACACCAAAATAAGTCAAAAGAGCACTAGGGTAGTTTCGTTTGAAGCTTCAAATTCAAGGGCAACCACAAGGAATTACCAATATAAAAAATCATGTTATGTAGGGCAATCCTTTATAGTTACCCCTATGTTATTTCTTGATTTGAATCAATCCCATTCAACGACCCCAGCGCCTTGGTGTGCGGAATGCTAGGAGATTGTCCAAGAACTCAATTTTTTGCCAAATGCAACGGCTAACTCATTGATTAATAATGAATTAATTATTGCTATTCTCGGACAGCCTCCTAGAGAGGTTGAATCTTATGGTAAAAACCTAAAAGTGGTTGAGGAATGGTCATACCTTGAAGACGAAGATGTAAAACCCAAATTATATGAAATTGATGTCAAGAACACAATGGACTATTATAATAGGGTGGTAACGAAGAACTTTTTTGATAAATAAACGGCGGCTGTGACTCACCCTCCAAAGGATGAGTCACTGTATCGCGTATTTTAGGCGATTTCCGGAAAACAATATACCAAGCAGCGGTGGGATGAATCGGCGTAAAAAACTACCCACCCTGGTATTTTCTTTCTCGGAAATCGCCTTAGACAAAATCGCTTATACTCGATGTTCACGTTTTTAGTCTGACAATTAATAACTTCAATGCGATTGTATATGAATAGATTAAAACCGTTAACTACAAGGATTGTATATCGATGCGGATTGGATCGTGAGTTGTCCGGTTTAAATCTACATCGATTAGGGCGCATTCCCAAAAAAATGGTCATTATCAATTTCTCTATTGAGCACAACGAATTTTGTTCCTAAACGAATAAAGCTTAACGATCCTTGATTCATTTATTAGACGTGGATTCGTTTAATAAATGGCCACGAAGTAAGCTCAGGGATTATCAATCAATGAGAGACACGCCGGGGGGATAATTCGTTTATCCACGTAATTCGTTGTACTTAACCGTAAAAATGGGAATGCGCCCCATCGATTATGTTGTTGAGTTTGCCCAAACAGATACTTGTCGTTATAGGTTTTTTAAATCCTTTTTTACTCGATGAACAAGTTTACAACGAACTAAAGCTCATGGCACGCTTTGGTACCGCATCAAGGTACTAACCGAAGCTCCAGATGCAGAGAGCATACACATATTTTAACATAAGATTAACCCCCAGTCTGCTTTAGCAGACTTAAGCTTTTAGCCTGGGGATTGATCCCCAAACGATATGGGCTAACCATCAAAAACTTGATGAACGAGTTATACATACCGATTTAACACAGCTCAGGCAAAATCACTTTAGCCCAAGTTGTTGCGATATGCACTAAAAATTGAAGATGAATGTATGAAGAGTTCACCAACATGGCAATATGACGAAATGAAGCCAGTTGGAAAAGACTATGCCAATGTTTCTGAAGTAGAAAAATACGATGCTTTTCATAGCCAGTTCAGAAATATCGAGAAAGATAATGAGGCGATTCTCAATAGGCTTTCTGTCCAGAAAAATCATCTGGTTCTTGAGTTTGGAACCGGGACAGGCGCATTTGCAATCCAAGCCGCGAAATGTTGTGAGAAAGTATATGCGGTTGATGTCTCTCAAGCCATGTTAGATTACGCCAAAAATAAGGCAATAACGAATGG
>QNER01000481.1 GCA_003646175.1 Candidatus Parabeggiatoa sp. nov. 1 | reverse complement strand
CGCCAGTGCCGAAAACGGCGTACTTTCCGCCGGCTTAATCACCACCGGACAGCCAACCGCCAAAGCCGGCGCACATTTACGAGTAATCATAGCAATCGGGAAATTCCAAGGCGTAATCGCGGCAACCACACCTATGGGTTGCTTAATCACCACAATACGCTGCCCCGACTTAGGTTGAGGGATAACATCACCATAAACCCGCTTCGCTTCCTCGGCAAACCATTCAATAAAAGAGGCGCCATAAGCCACTTCGAGCCGAGATTCTGCCAACGGTTTACCTTGCTCGGCCGTAATCAACACAGCCAAGTCTTGCTGATTGGCCATAATCAAATCAAACCACTGACGCATAATGGCAGCACGTTGCTTCGCCGTTTTGCTACGCCATTCTGGCCAAGCAGCCTGGGCCGCAGCGATAGCTTCACGAGTCTCGGCTTCTCCCATGTTGGGTACCAAACCAAGCACCGTCTGATCTGCGGGATTAGTGACATCAAGCACCGCCTGTTGATGGGCATCTACCCAATAGCCGTTAATATAGGCTTGTTGGTGAAATAAACGGGGGTTAGTTAATTGCATAACAATCTCCAGAAAAAAACCATCGCTGGTTTCTTCGTTTGCAGGTAATGCCAACTCTAATACCGATGCATAATAACCATTAGCATAAGCGGAATCATCATCAAAATGAATAGGTAACGCTTTGTAAAATCATTTTAGGCCGTATTTAAAATTAAATTAATTGTATTGTCAATTTATAGATGCACAAATTGTAAAAAAATTTTTGCACGGCTTCGTGAATTTATTTTTATGAACTTCTATATAGCGTAAGTTATTTGTTTGGATATTGTGATATGTTTCGTTCATGGATGAAATATTGACAATGCGCCCGTAATGATGTTGCTTCATAATTTTTGCAACGGCTTGCATAAGCAGAAAATGGGCTTTGAGCTTGGGTGTGTTGCTGTGACAATT
Source organism: Candidatus Parabeggiatoa sp. nov. 1 (assembly GCA_003646175.1). Lineage (GTDB taxonomy): Bacteria > Pseudomonadota > Gammaproteobacteria > Beggiatoales > Beggiatoaceae > Parabeggiatoa. Next base: position 5,357 of record QNER01000481.1, on the reverse strand, counting down.
AATTAAATTAACTTTGCTCCGCCGTTTAGAAAATCTAGGGCAATTGGTTTACCAATACCACGTGATGCACCTGTTACCAAGATGATGTTATTTTGAAAATTTAATGTTATCAGAAAGTTTAACCGACAACGCTGGACATAACAAATATGTCGTTATTGAGGTAGCAAGGGGGGTAGAACGAAACGAAATTACCTAACCTTTTGAAAATGGTGAGTTTAACGATTTCCCTACATCAAGGTAGAACAGCCAGTTACCCGAACTGCCCCCTCACAGTTCCCTTTGTTCTGAACTTTAGCATCGGGCTCTTCAAAGTGACTCGCTTTCGCGCACTGCACATTTTCAAAATTCTAGTCCAAGCAGTGGTAGCAATATTATAAGACGTGGTTTTACCAAGTTTAAGTATTTCATCAAGTTATTGAAGGCTTGCCGGGTATAACTTTTCATTTGGCTAAGTACCCGTGCAAGAGTTTTCAGGTATTTTGGATACGAAAGTAGTTAGTTTTTGTTCGGTTTATTTTTTTATAATACCTACACGGGTACTTACTTTGATTTAGCTATCAATATAAATTGACTTTCGCCCAATAGAATCCCTAGTCCTAAAGTTTACGATTGCCTTCTTTAACTTCGTCGGTGAGGTATATTGCGCTGCTGACTACGCACCAACACAATCACGTAATAGTACAACGAGTACAACGAATTTACGAAATAAACGAATTAAATTCCATTAGGGAAGGTATTCTCTTCGGCAATAAATGACACTGAGGCTTTGTGAGTTGCGGCGAGTTCTTATTACACTAAACCCAAAACGGTATCTCTACCCAAGTCTTTAGATTTAAAAAAAATGGGTGCCAGAAATGAAAGCCAAGAAATCCGATTGATTTGGAAAAATCGGAGTTCTCAAATGGGTACCAGAAATGAGAGCCAAGAAATCCGATTGATTTGGAAAAATCGGAGTTCTCAAATTGTCAATGCGTAAGTCCTATAATATATAATATAAGCGCGTGTAGGTTGGGGTGACGATAGCAACCCCAACAATCGTAACTCCCAAAAGTTGGGCTGGAGTCCAAACTTTAGTTTGGGAGGTGTTCCCCGTGTGTACGAGGATGAACCGTACCATACAAACTACATAGTTCCGTATTAGTTAAAAATTTTCCCTGATAGCTATCAAAATTTTTCAGCGATTGCCCGTGGTGAAAAGCGTCCACATATTTTTTGATAATATGCAGTGGGCTATTGGTAATTTTTTTTATATCATCGATAGAGTTTCCTTGATTATACAAAGCTAAAATATTATAAACTTTTCCTTTTTTTATGGCTGGCTCTGTTAAAAAACGATATGGGCGCATGATGTAGCGTGGCATTTCACAATTTTTACTCATGCGCTTTAGAGTCAGACCGACACGAGGAGTCATAATAAGTTTACGTGGGGTTGGTTCGGTATCGGATAAGTGCTCAAGGTGCAATGGACTACTTTTATCCCATATAGAACGTTCATTTATCGCTTCATCCAATGCAGCAATGTTCTGGAATTGAGTTTGCGCCAATAAATGATCCACGCATAAAGAGCAGCCGTTGATAATCGTCCCATCATCAGCTGCAATGGTGCGAATCAATATCCCTCCAAATGTATTTTCAGGCCCAAAGCTAATATCTAAACCTTTGAAACTACCTCCGCGATAACTTCCACCATCGCGATGAAAATACCAACGATCGGAAGTTTTCTGTAGGGGATCACAATGGGTGAAAGGATCCGGATGTTGATCGCTATAATAGTAGAACTCTATTTCTAGTAACCGGTAAGACTGTTGTAGAACGATAAAGCGAGTAGAGTTCAATAGCAACTGAGCCGTTTGTGGAAAACAATTTGGCTCAATGTTCTCCCCAATGGATTTTTGTAGACGGGTTTTCATATTTTCAAAGTCTGAATCTTTATTTTAAAAGAAAGATTTAAAGGATTGAGCTTCTTGCAAAACTCATTTTAAATAGTGTCTGAACGGAAAGTGTCATTTCGACGCTAGGAGAAAGATTAACATATTGATAACCAAAAGATTTCTCAATATTTCTCCGGTCGTCGAAACCGAAATGACAAAGAGGGTTTTCGTTCAAGCACTAAATAGGGAATAGTTCATTAATTATTTATTAATTTCCCTGTTCCCTGTTCCCTGTTCCCAAGGATTTTATCAGTTAACCCTTTTTGTTTTTGGCTTGTTAGGCATTTGTTGTTTATAAGTCACTCTATTATTCGAGTCAATATCGATATAATTGAGTCTCTGAAGTTCAGATATGATTTTTTCTTTATCAGAATCTGAAATTCCTCCTTGAAACTGAAACATTGCACCGACTGATTTAGCTAGCGATTTTCTTTTGCTAGGTTTCAGTTTTAAAATTCTTTCTGCTACATATGCAATTGTATCAACGTTACTCGGAAGCGTCTCTTGAGTTCGTAACGAAGCGTCCACTTTTTTTTCAACACGCTTTTGAGGGTTTTGCTCCTCTTCCTCTTTTCTAGCTTGCTGTATCAATAATTGGGCCAGACGCAGTTTGTCCCGATATCCAAGCTGCTCGCACACGAGAGCAATTTCATCATAAATCATATTTTTTCCTTTCTTATGTGTGTGACCAGTACTGAGCCTTGGCAATTTAATCTTAAGTGCTTTATTTTATTACATTTACCAAAATAGCACACAATTAAATCAATGGCTTACATTAAATCGGTATAAACTCTAATGATTAAGGAATGAACATTAGAACATAATCAATAACAGAATACAAGCTTTTTTTATCCTGTTAATCCCCGGAAAAACACTTCACGGATGCTATACCTCGATGGGATCGTATCCGTTAACTTTGAAAAAATTGAAAATAGAATGAGGTACTTGCAAAACTCCAAAAAGGGAATTGGGTTCTCGGAATCCGTTTTTGCGCGCAAAAACTTTTGCCTCGAATTGGGAGCTACGCAAAAGTTGACAGCGAGGCTCCAACTGGGGCAAAGATTGGGAATTGGGAATTAAACATGATAAATAAAAACAATAAGTTAATAAATCCTTCTTAATGAACCATTCTCCATTTAGAATGAATTTTGCAAGAGGCTCGAATATTACCATAATTAGTTAATCTAATTAGCCAATTCCCGATGCTTTTTCGTCCTCATTCCCTAGTGCTGGATCGCTCCCGTTTCTGTACTACCCAAAAATCGGTTTTTTCATTCACAATTCGCTATAGAAGTTTTTCTAGAAAAACTTTAGCGATGAACACAATTCACAATTTTCAAAGGGATGACTAAATAGGAAGTTTTATGCGCGAGATGACCGGGCTGCGGGTGGAGGCGTTTGCAGGTCAACAGGGTGTCAAGACTAACAGCTGTGAGTTGGTAGATGAAAAATACGCACAATGGGCTGCGGGTTCTGAAAAACAAAGTGCTACGCGGTGGGAAACGGCTGCGTGGGAAAGATATCAGCGGATTCCAAGCTTTGTGCGTGGTATGGTGATTTTGGAAGTTGAGCGTTGTGCCAAGGAGATGGGGGAAAATACTGTCACTGATGCGGTGGTTTTTAAGCCAATTTGGGGAAAGGGGTTTTCATTCGGAGAGTTATCCGCCTAAGTAGATGCGACGATACCTTATCAATAACGACAAGGATTCGCTAATCGGCCCTACAAACATAGCCTCTCATAAACAACATTGCGCTGCTGACTACGCACCAACACAATCACGTAAGAGTACAACGAGTACCACGAATTTACGAACCGAAGATCAGCGAAGCAAACGATTTTTTTATTTTCAATAATTCCAATCTACATGACTAAATGGTAGTCTATTCAATTGTTCTTTATAAAATCTCCATTTCGGCATAAACTCGTCCATAAACGCGACAAATCTATTGTTATGCTTCCTTTCTAATAAATGCACTAATTCGTGAACAATGACATATTCTAAATATTCAGGCGGTTTTTTAGCCAGTTCTAAATTTATCCAAATTCTTTTGGCTTCGATATTGCAAGTTCCCCATTTAGTTCGCATTTTCTTGATGCTAAATTCATGGCATTTGATACCCATTTTCTCTTCCCATTTATCTATCATTTTCGGAACAATCTTTTTTAATTCGGCACGATACCATTCATCTAAAAGCTGTTTTCTTTTTTCTATTGTTGTATTTGGCCTGATGTATAATGCTATTTCGCTATGTTTTAGAATGACTTTGGGTTTGGCTTTTTGTTCAATGACTGTTAATAAATATCTTTTGCCTTTGAAATAATGGCTTTCTCTGGTTAGATATTCTCTTGGGGCTTCTCGATCTTGGTTTTTAAATATTTCTTGTTGCTTTTTAATCCAACTTAATTTTGAAATAGCAAAAACGCGGATAGTGTCTAAATCCATCCTTAGGGGGGCCGATATTTTTACCTTTCCCAAAGGCGGATAGACACTTAAATGAATATTCTTAATATTCTTTTGTTCGACCTCAATTGAGATATTTCCTAGTTCAATGGTTGGCATTTAATATTCACTTTGTTCTTGAATGATTTCAAAAATGCGTTCTACTTCTGATAAAACTTTTGCTTGACTGTCTATCGGTTGTGGGCCTATAACCAAGTTGTTTGTTTCGGTGTCCCGACTTTTTGACAATAACTGGTATATCTCGGTTTTTATGACGTTCTCTCTGGCTTGATGTCCTCTCCAATCGGCTGGTTTTGAGCTTTTAACCGCTGTATCTATCTGTATTGCCAACTTTTCATTTTTATTCAAGTTGTTGTATAAGGCCCTTTGGGCCGGTGTTTTTAAGACTTCGGGGGTTTGTGCGCTTTTTCCGGCGTTTACTTGCTTGGCAAGTTCGGCTATCTTCTGCAAATATTCTTCGTAACTGATGGCATTGGCTTTGCGTTCTTTGATAATTTCTGCCAACAATTCGGACATTTCTGCAAAAAATGCTGGATCAGTCAAGTGTGCTTTGATGATTTTCTTGCGGATATTGTTTTCAATGGTTTCGGCAATGGCTTCTTTACTGCATTTTATACCTTCTGGTAAACTGTTGATGGCTTCGGCAATGCCGGTGTTTACGATAATATCTATTAAAGACATATCGCCGAAAAGCGAAATGGTTTCGGGCTCATCTGCTTGGATGTAGGTGTCAATCAGATGACGCATATCGGCTTCATAAGTTTTTAAATCCAAGATTTCGCCGCTGGCTTGTTGGATTTCTTTGCGGAGTTCCAAGTAAAAATCTAACTGCTGTTTGATTTCTTCAATCTCTGTTGCGGTGTAGCCGGCGGCTTCCATTGCATCGGCAATATTGGCATAAGCACGGATTAGGGCAACAGTATTTTTATATAGGGCGGTTCGTTGTATTTCTTTGGCTTTGAGT
>QNER01000480.1 GCA_003646175.1 Candidatus Parabeggiatoa sp. nov. 1 | reverse complement strand
TATTATTGATGCTTGCCGCGATAACCCGCTGATTGCTAAAAACGATGCTGGCTATGGTTTAACTAAAAGCATCAAAGGTTTAGCATGGTCTGAAGATGAGGAAGATAAAGCTTATCAGGATATAAGTGATCCGAATAATTCTCTTATTGCTTATGCAACTGCTCGTGGTAAGGTGGCTGATGATGGTTATGGTGGTGACAACAGTCCTTATACCAAGTATCTGTTAGAACACATAGCTAAACCTGGTTTATCCGCTAATAAATTATTTCAAAAGGTGGGCAAGCAAGTGAAGCAAGACACTTCCAGTAAGCAACAACCTTGGCAATACGGCACACTGGACAAAGATTTTTATTTTTTTGGGAAAAATTGGAACCCAAAAACAAAGGACATATGGTAGTTCTGCAATAGGTAGCGATATTAATTAAATCAATGACTTAATTCGCTACAAAGGACTGCCGACAGGGTTAGAATTGGGTTTAATACTAAACTAATTGAGGCGTTTCTTGGGTAGAAACGTCTCAATCGTAAATCAAAATGAATAAATGAATAACGATTTCAAGTTAATAACACTTTCTTCGATAGAACTCATCTCACTTTTATTTTCCTTTCTATCAGGTCTAGCATCCATTTTGTATCGATAGCCATCTATGGACAGACTGTATGTCCAATTTCTAGTCAGTGAAAAACTCCACTTCAAACTTACAGTCAAACCGTCGGTTGAATCGGCTGTAACTGCTTGTCTTGTAGAAGTATAATCGGTATCTAACCATGCATAAGCAAGACTTATCCCGACATTACTGCGTTCCCCTATTGGCCGACCATAAGCCATTCCTAGAAAAGGTCCGGTTGTCTCAAATTGAGTATAATGTTTAAAAAAAATCCCTGATCCAGAAGTTCTTCTATCCAGTTCTGTAATCTCTGATTGACTCATCTTGTAACCGGTAAAAAACGATAAACTATCACCTGACCCATCATCACCAATGAATAATAATTTATTCAATAATTCACTTGTTCTGATTTTGTAACCCACATTTACCGCATAATCTGTGCGACTCAGATCAGCAGTTATATCTGTTCTAAGGCCAGATTTTTCAGAAAACAATCCGTCTTTAACTGAATCAGACTGTTGAGCAGACACATCAATGGAAAAGTTTTTATAACCAATCCCCAAATTTATTCCCACAAACGGTATGTTATCACTCCACTTAACATCATCTGTTGTCGCATATTTCTCTTGATATTTGTAGTGCATTATTCCGACTGTGGGTGTTATATCAAAAGAAACATCTGCCCCCCTCGCAAGGGATGAGATTAGCAGCGAAATACTCAGGAATAAAGAAGGCAGAAAAAAACCAGAAAACAAATTTTTCACATTTATTTATTTCTCCGTTGATACATGGAAAATGAAACAATTAAACCTTAACCAATTTAGATTCTGATTTCCACTCACATTAGATTGTAGCGGAAATCAGAAAGTGCTTGAAGTTGATTTAATTAGTAAATACCGCCTCGCACTGTTTGCTTTTATCCATTAACACAGTAATTTGTTCCTGGTTTGTGTCGGTGGTGCAATTGCCTGTCCATCCCGAAAAATCTGAAGTTCCTTTTACAGCGGCGGTTAAAGTTACAGAACTGCCCTCAGCATAAAAAGCTTCACAAACCTCAGCTTTAACAGCTTTAACACAATTAATGTCTCCTTTGTCACTTTTTACTGTGCCATTTCCGGTTCCTTTAATCTCAACAGTTAACTAGTGGGCGGGCGAAAATATCGCCGTGCAATCCAAATCTGTATTCATGGTTACCTTATCACCACATCCGCTACTGCCAGCCCATCCCATGAATTTAAAATCAGTAGTAGGGGTAGCGGTTAAAGTAACTTCAATACCACTATCATATTTTGCTGTACAATCATCCTCATCGCAATCAATGCCCAAAGGCTCGCTCGTTACTTTGCCACTTCCGGTTTCCTTAATGTTAACAGTTAACTTATGAGTAGTAGGCGAAGGCGAAACACCACTGTCAATTGCCGCAAATGTAGCCTCACATTTACCATCAACATCCATCCACACGACAATATGATTGGCTTTACCTCCACAACCGACAACATCCCCATTCCATCCTGTAAAAACAGTGTTAGAATTTTGAGGCACTGCAAATAAATTTACAAAATTGCCGATTTCGTAAACTTCTGTGCAATCGTTGCCGCAATTAATACCAACAGGATAACTAATAACTTGTCCTGCTTGTTCTGGTGTATTGACCTTTAACGTTACGGTTTCTGCTTCTTTAACATAATCTTCCGCCTTATAGTTATAAACAAACACCAAAGGAATTGATATCTGGTTAGTACCAGCATTCCTCTGTTTTCGTAGCCAATCCATCTCTACGTTTTTAACAACCGGAATCGTTTTCCCGCCAGCCACTTCCATGCCAATAACAGGTAGATAAAGCTTATCATCTTTCATCGACACACAATTTTGAGTTTTCTTGTTACAAGACTCTTGAGGAATATAGCTGGTAAACTGACTGGGGGAATCACTAAAACAAGCAGACGGATCATTCTGACATTCTTGTTTGCCTTTTACTTTGCCTTCTGAAGTAATGATCGTTATTCCACAATTATTGTCCGAATCACAATTTGTATTTACCCATTTGGCAAGTTTGTCCTTTTGAGTCCCTGTTATCCCACAAAAATCTTCGTCCGTACTACAATAGTTCTTGATGGCATCTACAGTAACAAGGTTAGGGTTAGAAAATACTCCGCATGTTACAGAATCGTTCTGACATTCGTTTTTGCCAGCAGTTTTGCCTTCTGAAGTAATGATCGTGATTTTACACTTGTCGCCTGGATCACAATTTGTATTTACCCATTTGGCAAGATTGCCAGTTAAGGTTTGTTTTTCTACTAGCCCACAAAACTCATTGCCCGTATCACAATATTTCTTTATAGCAGTTTTGGTAGCTGTGTTGAGATTAGGAAATAGCCTACATTCTACTGGGTCGTCTTTGCATTGCTTTTTACCTTCCACTATACCTGCTTGGGTAATCGCGCCAGATTTCACTAGCCCCTCACAACCCTCAGTAGCAGGGTTTTCCCGACATTCGTTTTTGCCAGCAGTTTTGCCTTCTGGGGTAACAATCGTTATTCCACAATTATTGTCTAAATCACAATTGTCATTTACCCATTTGGCAAGATTGCCAGTTAAGGTTTGTTTTTCTACTAGCCCACAAAACTCATTGCCCGTATCACAATATTTCTTTATAGCAGTTTTGGTAGCTGTGTTGGGATTAGGAAATAGCCTACATTCTACTGGGTTTTCCCGACATTCGTTTTTGCCAGCAGTTTTGCCTTCTGGGGTAACAATCGTTATTCCACAATTATTGTCTAAATCACAATTGTCATTTATCCGTTGGGCAAGATTGCCAGCTTGAGTCTCTGTTATCCCACAAAAATCATCGTCCGTACTACAATATTTCTCTATAGCAGTTTTGGTAGCTGTGTTGGGATTAGAAAATAGCCCACATTTTACTGGGTCGTCTTTGCATTGCTTTTTACCGTCATCTATACCGGCTTGAGTAATCGCGCCAGACTTCACCAAACCATAGTCCCCAGGATTGTCCTTACATTGTTGTATACCAGCACTTTGTCCCGCATTGAAGCCATCCTGAAAACAGTCAGCGGATGCTGGCATACTTAAAAATGCCAAAACAAAAGCCAACACTGCAAAAATGCCAGCCCTTGCTATGATGTGTTTCATCATTTAACCTCCGTCTGTTAATTTAAAAACCAACGCTATGAAATGTTATGGGTAGGGTTGCAACCCCCACAATCCGATCCTAAAATGTTGCGCTGTGCGGTATCGGTTGCAAACCCCGCCCAGCCCAAACCTCTCAAACGCACAGAAGGCCAAAACGATAAGCATAGCCACTATGCCCTATTCAGGGCCGTCAAAAAATTGTCGCATTATAAACTTTTTGCAAACCTGATGCAAATTAAATTGGAAAAGTGTTTATTTGCAATTTGCAATTCATCGTTTCTAATTTAAATATAACATACTTTGGGAGTCTCAAAAACGGAATCATTGTTTTTGACTCAGCACCTATTAGTTTAGTACAACTAACTTGATAATGTCACATTTCAATAACCACAGCGTTTTTCGTACAAGGTTCGCCTGAAACGAATGAAAATCGCACCTGGTTTCGTACAAGGTTCGCCTGAGACGAATGAAAATCGCGCAGGGTTTCGTACCAGGTTCGCCTGAAACGAATGATAATATGACATTGTCAAGCTAATCCCAGAAATAAATCGTCATGGCTAAACACTGCCCCCCACCCCGAATATGAAAATCCGTTTATACCCCCAATTCGCTGTACTAGATGTAGAAGCTCATCACAGTCAATGAATAGAAGGCAGATGGAATTGACAACCCCGCACCGAAAATTCACGGGCACATTTCTGTGTGTCGCTATTTTTCATAATACACTGATTTTATTAAAAATCTATAATAAAAATATGACAATTCAAAACTTTACAAAACAAGTATGAGCGTGGAAATAGCAATGCACCCAAATTCGCTGATTTCTGGGATTCGCTGTACTTGTGTTTTTATCATATAATATTTACTGTAATTGATAAAATCATCGGTGTTTCGTATTTGGACCACAAAAGGAGATTGACCATGTCTCAAAAATACACAATATTTATTCTATTCTTATACCTAACCCTTTACAACCTACCCGTTTTTGCAGCCCAACACGCTTTAGTCGTTGGTATTGACGAATACCAAAATGAAGAAAAGCTTGAAGGTGCGGTTAACGATGCCACATTGCTCAGGGACACGTTACGCGGTATCCGAGTGCAACTCCCTGATGAACGGGTATTGCTCGATTCGCAAGCCACCCGTGACAAAGTTATTCGTGCCTGGCGCGAGATGGTAACACAAGCCAGGCCCCGCGACACGCTGATATTCACCTACTCAGGGCATGGCGGGCAAGAAACAGACGCGCACCCCTTTGATGAAGAGGATGGCAAGGATGAAACCTTGATCCTATATCAAGGGCGCATCACAGACGATGAGCTGACCGGCTTGTTTGCTGAAGCCAGCGAATACAAAATATTATTCGTGGCCGACTCTTGTCATTCGGGTGGCATAACTCGCTCTGCGTGTCGCAACTCACGTTGGGCCAGATATTCATCCTATCGCTCACGTTCACGTTCTGCCTTCCCAACGCTCTTTAAGCAAAGTGATAGGGATATGAATAAATTATCCCATGTCACGTACATCACGGCCGCAAATCAAGACAGTATCAGCATCTGTGAATATGAATTAGGTGGTAAACTTCACGGGGCTTTAAGTTGGTTTTTTGCCAAAGCGTTAAAAGGTGAGGCCAATGATGGGACCAATAACTGGCAACTGACACGCGGTGAATTGGATGACTATTTACCCGAAAAGGTCCGTGATGCAACCAATAATAAGCAAACGCCCAAATTGCTACCACGAGGCGATTCACAATCAGTGATTTCACTGGGTAGCGAATCCGCCTACCACGACAATACACCGCCCCTGCGGCCAGATAACTCAGCGATTGCGATTAAGGTAGAAAACGGTTCGGCACCACCGGGGTTAAAGCGTATCCGACAGGTGGGTGGCGGTTTTGACTTACGCTTTGTGGTCAAATACCCATACACAGAGGTGTTTAATCATACCAACGATAAAATCGCCACCGTGTCAAGCCACAAAACGGATCAGTGGCAACGAGTGATAGATAAAAAACAATTGTTGAAAACACTGGCCGACCAATTTGACATGCGTTTGAGACCCATTCGTATTGAACTACGGGAAGGCCCCGATTTACATAGATACGGCGAAAGGCTCCATTTTAGTATAGCTCCGGCTGCTGGCTCCAAAAGGAGCTGTGATAAAGGACTTGGATGGTGCGATTCTACCGCTTCATCATTCAACGCGATGACATTATTCAATTTGGCTGGTAATGGCGATTTACAATTTTTATATCCCCTCAAAGATCGCAAACACTCACCCATCATTAAGCGGTTTCCTTACCACTTACCTCCTTTAACCGTTGTGCCACCCTTTGGCGGTGATAATTTAGTCGCAGTGTTATGCACGCGCCCCCCCACTCGCTTGCAAAGATTGCTACAAGAAAGTGCCCCTCATCTCCCGTCTCCCGCACAAGTCATTGAAACGTTGCATGATCAACGTTGCCAAGTAGGACAGTATGCGTTTTTTAGTGGGGAATGAACAACTTAGGTGAGGCCGGTCATTTCTTAGCAAAAACCTTCAAGGTTTGGCAAACCTTGAAGGTTTT
>QNER01000479.1 GCA_003646175.1 Candidatus Parabeggiatoa sp. nov. 1 | reverse complement strand
TCAATGACAGATTGGTAACCGGGTGGCTGCTCTGATTGGTCACCCGATAATTCAACGTATTAAATTGGCCCCGCCGAATCGGTGTGGTATTTTGCAATTCAACCGATAATTCGGGTAAAACCAGTGTGCGTCCAAGGCTCTCTACCCCATTGCTGTCTATCGCAACCACCGTGTAAATACGTTCTTGCCGGTTATAACCGGTGTCCGTGTAAGTGGTGTTTTGATATGGCGTAGCATTGACTTTAACACGTTCCGTTTCCGCGCCCAGATAGATATCAAACCCAGTCAGATTGGTAGCGGTATGGCTCCAACTGAGTACCGGTGGGTTTTCATCCACTTGAACCACTTCTAATGTCGCCACTGGCAACAAGTCAACGTTCAAATAGGCCGAATCCGACACCGGCGATTCATTGCCAACCGCATCTCTGGCAACAACAGCATAATAGTGTTCGGTTTCGGACGGCGCGTTATCTATGGCCGCGAGTGCGGTAATGCCGGTTTTTATTGCGGTCAAATCGGTGATGGCAACGATTTCATCCGCAGCGCGATATAAGTGATAAGTCAAGGCTTCATTACCAGCGGGCGCATCCCAAGTCGCGCGAATGCCGGCACCCACTAAGGCCAGTTGGAAATTGGCCGGCGCAGCCGGCACGACCGAATCAGTCGTCGCTTCCACAACATTACCATAAGCGCTGACAGCCTCTTGTGCATTGGCAGTCCGCACACTTGCAACGGCATAGCGATATAAACCATCTTGGGGTTTGGTCTCATCCGTCAACGTTAAAGCACCACCGCTACGTTGATAGGGCGATAATTCGGTTTCGCCAGGAGCTTGCCGGAACAGTTGATAATCGGTGGCTTCTGTCACCGCTTCCCAACTTAAATGGACACGTCCATCGGGCAGGGCAATCCCGACTAAGCCAACCGGCACAGCCAGCGGTGGCAAATCGTCTTGATAGATTTGGAAGTTGTTATCAGCCACGATTTGGTTGCCGACGTTGCCTAAATCATCTTCGGCACGGAAGCTAAATTGCAGATATTCCGGTGCATTTAAACCGGCCTCCGCTGGCAAGCTAAAGCTTGCACTCCAGCTAAGGGGGCTGGTTTGGGTTAAGGCTGGCAAGTTAAAGCTGGCACTCCCAATGCGGTAGGACAGTTCAGGGACTTTTCCAGTCGGCAGTGCTTCATTGAGTTCAATCGAAACCTGCTCGGTGACTGGATTGGTCTGCTCATTGCGAATGGGTTCGGCCGGGGACAGCGTTAATTTGGCAATAAACGGCCCATCGCTATCAATATTGATGGAAGCTCCCGCGTCTATTTCGGTGCCGCGATTGCCGGCGGTGTCTCTGGCCGAAAACACGGCATAAGCGGTGCCTGATGGCGTGGTGCCAGTAATGTCTAAATGGCCTTTGTATTGAGTTTCTGTGATTGGCGTTAATGCAATCGCAATCGGAATGCCGCCATCCGGTACCATACTCAAGAATGGCGTGGTCAGTAGCGGTTCGCTGACATTGAGCGTCACCGCTACGCGCCCTTGGGTGTATTTGCTCAACGCTGGGGTGTATTCAATCAGCGTCGCCCGAGGCGGTATCGCGTCGGCGTAAACTGAAACTTCATTAGAAAGCGCGCTGGTAGTCCCCAACGCATTAACGGCGACTATGCGATAGTAATATTGACCACTTGTTGAAACCAAGTCATCAAACAGCGTTCCGGTGATCGTTTCGGTATTGACTTTCTGCGCTTGCTCAACCGTGACAAATGAGATAGCAGCGCGATAGACATCATAACCCACAATATCAGTGCCACTGACGGCTTGCCAGCTTAACCGAATTTCTCCGCCTTCGCGCGCGTCGGCCCGTAAAGCACCGGGCGTTTTAGGAATATTGGTATCCAGTGTCACTTGGGTACTGTCGCTGAGTGGGCCAGTACCACCCCGATTGCGAGCGGCCGCCTGTAACGCGTTTTGACCGTCAAGCAAAGTCAACGCGCCTGAGAACCTGTTGTTCTTATCAAGGTTCAGTGGACTACCCACTTCGGTACCATTGCGGTATAACAATACTTCAGTGCCGGGTTCAGCCGTGCCGGTTACCGTGATTTGAGATTGATTGGTTATCAAACCCGTTACCGGCTGTGTGATCACTGGCGTGGGGGGTGGTGCTAAAGCCACTGAGACATTCAGCACAGTGGAACTGGTATTGCCCAACGTGTCATACGCTTTGATTTCAAGGGTGTGGGCACCATCACTGACATCCATAATCTGCCAAAATGCACTATATTGGCTGGAACCATTGCTATCAGTATGGAATAAAGTACCATCAACCCAGAATTCTACGCGACTAAGGCCTTGTAAATCAGTGGCAGTTAAGCTGATAGTCCCCGGACGAGAAATGGTTGAACCATCCGCTAAGGATGCGCCATCAAATTGAATATTACTGACTACCGGGCCTGCTATATCATCGTCAATAATCGTGGCTATACCTTGACCATTTACAATCGTGACATTGCTTGGATTGCTGAGCTTGACAAAAAATTGTTCACTTGTACCTTCATCTTGGGTGTCACCATTGACGCTGATAGTGACGGTTTTACTGGTTTCACCCGGATTAAAAGTCAAAGTCGTGCTACTCACAGCAATATAGTCGTTGCCCGCTGTGGCTGTATCATTGATTGTAGCGTAGTCCACACTCACCGGTTGTGCAACGGCACTGCTCAAACTCACAGTAAAATCTACCATCACTGTGGCGGTATCACCTTCGCTGACGCTCACATTATTAATGCTAATAGACGGTATGATAGTAAAAGCATTTGCCAATGTTCCCGGGCCGGCACTCGTCGTACAAGTTACATTGTATGTCCCAACCGGCAGAGTGGCTGTCACATTTCCAGTCACAGTGGTATTATTCACCACAGTTTGATTACTCAATGCCACGTTACCCACTTTGCAAGTTGTCGCGCTAGGAACGAAATTAACGCCAGTGATGCTGACCCCCGTGGCTTTACCTTCTCCACTTGAGCTCGGACTGATGGCATTCACAACCGGCAAAATAACGGCACCGCTGTCGGGTACATTAATAGTGACTGTGCGTAGGGTTTGGAATGCGTTACTGTTAGTATCGTAAATGGTGGTGGTAATTGCCCATAACCCGTCAGTGCCGCTGGCCGGTAAAGTGGTTGCCCACTGATAAGGTTCGTCAGCAGTGCCGCTAATCGGCCAATTACGTGCATTAGGGTTGGTATCAAAAGCAATGACGGTACCTACAGGATCACGCAACACGGATTCAATCCACACCGTTTGTGTGCTTGTACTGTCCACTTCCACATTTAAGGTGACGGTTTCACCATAAGCGTAAGCGGTTTTATCTGTGCCAATAGTTCTGATATCGGCCGTGCCGACGCTGCCACGGATATCGATCATAATCTGGCCGTTACGGGTAGTTGCACACCACCCCTCTTTGAGCGTATCCACCTGAATCTGCACTAAGTTATTACCCAACTTCACCCACGACAAGTCGGGAATGACAAACAGCGTTGAATAATTAACTTGATTTTCTCCGGTTGCAATTCCTAAGCTGTGACCATTCAGGAAAACTTCGTCCACTTCATCAGGTAAGTCAATGTCTTCAATAAATACCGTCAGATAGGCACTGGTAAATGGAATGGCCTTATCCACTCGGATATTGAATTCAATGGGATGGTTTGGAGCAGAACGGGAAATACATTCATTGGTCCCCATATCACCATCAGGGGTCCCAGTCCCGGTATTATTTTCATTGTCTGTGGTAGTGGTATAAACCCCTTCAATGCCAGTCCCGGGTTGATTAGCATCGTGTGGGGCACTGTCATAACGGTCGGCAATCCCATCGCCGTCCGTATCAAGGATGACTTGGATGTTTGAAGTCACTTGATCATTGGCGGTATATGCATCACCCGCTAATTGGGTGGTAGCAGTGAAATTATATGTGCCTTCGATTAAGTAGTTAACTTGGGTGGTAAAGGTGTGGGTGAATGTCGCCCCTGGAGCCACCGGGCCAGACAGAATTTCTGTCACTGGTGTACCACCGTTGACAGTGTACGAGACGGGAATATTGCTTTGCGCGGCCAAGCCAAAGTTTTTGATCGTTACTTCCACTGTTTCTGTGGCAGTTCTCACGCCAGACAGTGGTTTATCAATGAGAATCACGCCCACATCAGCTGCAGGTGTTTCCTGTACAATCACATGATCAAACGCAAAACCGTCGCCCGTGGCACTACCATCCGAGCCGAATGCAATACGTAGTATGACATTGCTTTCACCGCCCAAGCCGGTTAACTCATGTCTGGCCGTGATCCAGCCCTGGCCATTTCCGGTCCAACCCTGCTGGCTAGAAGCCCAAGTTAAACCATTGATGGAACCATCTGTGTACCAGTTATTGGGTTCGCTGCTTTGGCCCACGGTTGGCCAACTAGCCCCCCCGTCGGTGGAGTATTGCAGGGCCGCACCGTCATAACTGAACTCTGATTCCCACCAAACATCTAGGATAATCTCAGGGTGAGTCCGCCCGGAAAAATCAAAATAAGGGCTGAGCACAAAGGATTGTTCGTTGCTGTTGTGATTGCCGGTTAAGTTGGTTACCCAAGCATTATTGCCATCCGAGGCACTGTTAATGACATCATCGGCCGGCGTACCAACCTGCCAACTGCTATTGGTACCGCTGGAAGCCCAGTTACTTGTGCCTCCTTCAAAACTTTCTGTGTAGGGGAAGGTTGAAATAACTGGGAAACTGAACACCGTGGCAGTGGCTTGGTCATTGCTGTTATCCGCATCGTCAACCAAAGCTGTGGCAGCGTTCAGATTATATGTACCAAAGATTGACAAATCGGCAGTGGTGGTAAAGGTATAATTGGTAGTTGCGCTGGGGGCAACCGGGCCGGGTAAAGTTTCTGTTACCGGTATGCCACCATTGATGGTATATGACACGAAAATGTTGTTGTTTTGAGCGACTGTACTGAAATTTTTAACGGTAATGACCACATTTTCTGTTGCGGTTAACTGAGGCCCTGTCACAGGTGCATCAATAGATACCACCCCAACATCAGGAAGCCCAGTATTGTGGACCTCAAAATCATCAATAGCAACATCGTGCTTATAGGTTCCATTATTGGCATCCGCCCGGAAACGCATACGAATATCGCCATTGCCGGTATAGGCTGATAAGTCCACCGTCTGTTTATGCCAGTCATCATCTACATGTTGTATCGTAACGACATCTGTTGCTAATTCGGTGCCGCTCGCGTCCACTATATCAATATGGAGGGTATTTTGCGTGGTGCCACCCTCGCGATCATTGCTGTGATACCAGAAATAGGCAGTGGGGGTGGTTGTGCCAGCGACATTAAAAGAGGGGCTGAGCAGAATGATATTTTCGTTATCATTACCAGAATCTTCTATGTAAAGATATTGGCCGCTACCGGTCGTGTGGTCACCAGTGGGGCCGGTGCCAGAAGTCAAAGTGGAACCTGAATGCACATACCAATCCCATTCATCCGGTGTACTGTCGCCGCTGACATTTTGCCAATTGTCACTGAAGGAAACCGGATTCAAGGTATCCAAGGAAAAGGTATCGAAATTCTGAGAATAGGGTAGGGTGATTTCGGCCAGAATTGAAGTATAAGTGTTCCGCACCTTGGGTTGAAATGCGATTGGGGTCTCAATCGTTCCCGTTTTTATTTCCAACACCCAGTCACCACCCAACGCCGCATTACCGGTCAAATTACTGGAAGCGGCCACATCCGCACCCGTTAGCCGACTTAGTTGCGCTACAAAACTCGCACCGAGCATTCCAGCAGCCACGTTGCAACCATAAAGTATCAAATCAGGCTTCACACTATATTGACTAGCCGCTGATACCGGAAGTGCGAACCATTGTTCAAAGGCGGAGCGGTAAGTATTTAGATTATGGTTGTGCAAGTAAGTGCGACCCAATTGCAAACCGCCCGGTTTGCCGTGGGAAAGAATATGCACATTGCCAACCCAGCGACGCTCATTCAGCGCAGCGGTGATTTGGGCGACACCATCATGCGCGGGGTCAAGTATGATGATTTCGGTTTGAGAATGAATACCTTCAAATAAGGTTTGATAATTTGCGACCGCCGGATCGACAAAAATAAGCGTATGAACGGAACTGGCAGCCACCGCATGCATGGGGTTATTTTGAATTGAGCCCGTACCATTGGCTAAGACATTGAGACTTGCGGGCAGCGATACGCCGGTAATCAGACTATCATCATTGGCTTGAAGTGCCGCATAAGTGGTGACAGGGATAAAACCCAATAATAATAATATAAGTGTTT
>QNER01000478.1 GCA_003646175.1 Candidatus Parabeggiatoa sp. nov. 1 | reverse complement strand
GAATATGCGTTAACCTCGGTAGAAAAAGAGGTTGTCAACGAACTAAGCCAAGCCCATCAAGAAATGTTGAGTAATTTTTTATGACACCTGGTACTTTATTACCTACATTTCGCACCTATAACTGCTATTATTAAGTACAACGGATTTGGGGAATAAACTGATTTTTTGTGGATAAAAATGAAAACTAAGCATTTTATTTTAAAGCAATTTAATTAATTATAAAAAGCTTAAGGTTGAAGGAATCGAATTAATCTGAACAATTAATCCGTTTATTCCCCAAATCCGTGGTACTAGACTTTTGATAACTGATAACTGACGAAAATGACTGTAGAAGACATAAAACACGCGATTACTCATCTCTCTAAGGATGAAGGCCTTAACTTTCGGGCGTGGTATGAGGAATTTAAAGCCAAATTCTGGGACAAACCGATTGGAATCGATGCAACCGCTGATAACAAATTAGACAAACTCGTTGAACCGGAAACAGTTTCTATCAGCGGTGAAACCACACTTTATAGTATTGTCAAAGCGGTTGGGGGATAGCCGCCCACGGCTTGGATTCAAACCCTTGATGGTTATCACATTTCCTGTCAAGTTGATGAAATGCTTGCGAAAAAATTAGGGGCCCTTTTATACACAAGGGTTGGGATGTGTGGTAAGGCGCAATGGAATGTGGGGGATTCTTCAATCAAAGCATTTAAAATCCAAAAAATGACAGCTTATCAAGAGACATCTTTGTCTGACGCGTTTTCCTCACTGTCTTTTGAACTGGGGCATTATTATAATGAACTTGATGCGCTTAACTGGGTTTCAACAATCAGAAAGGATGAAAATTAAATGGAATTAGTTGGGTTTGATACACACATTTTGATATGGGGTGTGCAAAAAACCGCTCGTCAAGAACAACAAGACATGATTTCCAAAACGGAGCGATTTTTCAAAAGGTTATCATTCCATCAGTTGTCCTAAGTGAATTTTTAATGCCAATACCAGCCGCATAAATGGGGACCTATATTCAGAAGATTGAAGAAAAATTTATGGTGATACCGTATGATGCAATGGCTGCTATTGAATTTGCCAAGATATGGCAATCGAAACAAGAGGACGACACAATTCAAGCACTCCGACATGATGGTTTTAGCAAACATCACTTGAAAGTTGATAGTATGATTGTTGCCACTGCTAAAACGAGAAAAGCGTCGTGTATTTACAGTCACGATCAGGGACTGAAAAAATTTGCTTCAGGTTATATTGAAGTTAAGGAAATTCCATCTTTACCTTAGCCTGACAAAATCCCCAAACAAGAAGAGTAAAGTGTAGATTAAAGTACAATAAATCTTTGAACAGGATTTCACGGATTAATGGATGAACAGGATGAATACCCAAACTGGCTAAGATAAGTACCGAAGCACAAATTTTCAGGTATTTTGTAGCGGGCCGGCAATGTTTTTTCTTGCCCACCTTAAACTCTAAAAATGGTGGGCAACCAAAAAAATGTTGCTGGACCCCTACCCAAAATTCATAATACCTGAAAATTTATGGTTCAGTACTTAGCAAGCAATCCAAAAAATCCTTAGTCCGGTTATACTGCAAACGGCTATAATTTGAACTTTTCAGAGTGCTAAAAATCCGATATCTTAAACAATATCTTCGCCAATGATATAACCTACTGTTTTTGAAATAAATTATACAAAAAATCTCTGTTCTGAAATCTGAATTTATATTTTTATTGATAAATCAATAAGTTATTAATTAAAATCCGCAGCGCGAAAACCATCGGATTTTTTTTAAATTAAAAGTTTAATTTTTAATTTTTACCAGTGCGAAGTATAAGATTTTAATTCGTCTGAAAATAGGGGACAGACCAGATTTATACTATTATATTTATGAACAATTTTTAGTAAATGTGGTTTGTCTTTTATTTTTTCCAACAAAAATTCCTGATTATAACGGATTTTGGGGAGCGCCTAATTTCAAAGTTTTAAAGCATTGATAATGATTCTCAACCTCGGTTAAAAAGGGAAAAATGTTATTCCCATTAAATTAATGGCTATAAATTATAAATGGATTTATTAAAAAAAAACCAATAAATAATTATTGGTTCAAAAGTTTGTTATTCACGATTTATTGTTTCTAATTCTTAATTAGAAATTTTGTTAAAATAAAAGCCTCCCCAAAATCCGTTAAATCAGAAAAATTCTCATTTAACTAATTAAATTTATATTGTGAAATATCATATTTGTATTATAATTATAAAAACCATACAGAATCACCATTCAAATAAAGATTAGAAACAATGATAAATTTTTTTAATAACCTGAAAAACTTTATAAAACTGAGTTTTATAAAAATGGGCCTTTTTGAAGATTTCCAAATGGGACTAGAACGATTTAAAGGAAGCCGGCAACAAGACAAAAAAGAAATTTCGTTGGGAGATGATTTTATGAGTCAAACGTCAGTTGAATTATCACCGAGTCAACTACTTAATAATCAAGGAGTTCAGTTACGTAAACGTTATCAACAAACCGGCAAACTTGAATATTTACAACAAGCCATTAACGCTTATGAACAAGCTATACAAAAAACCACAGATCCCCTTGGCTTGTCTCTGGTTTTCATCAATATGGGTAATGCTCTCTCTGATCTTTATAAGCGGACTCATACGCTTGAAGATTTGCAACGTGTTATTGAGGCTTATGAACAAGCTGTGCAGATCATGCCTTCCAATTCACCTGAATTGCCAGAACATTTAACCACTTTGGGGATTAAGCTACGTGTTCGCTATCAGAAAACCGGTTCACTTGAAGATGTAACTCGAACTATTAATCTTTTTGAACAAGCCAAACAGAAAACATCTCATGATTCATCGGATTTTCCAGATCGTCTCAGCAACTTGGCTATTGTTCTAAGTGATTATTATGATTACACAAGAGACTTTAACTATCTGCAAAGATCGATTGAGGTTTTAAAACAAGCCATTCAAGCAACACCACCAAATTCTCATCAAATACTTGGTTATTTGAGTAATTTAGGAAATAGATTGCGTCGTCGTTATAACCATACGGGTAAATTTCAAGATTTACAAGAAGCCATTGTAGTTTTTGAACAAGCCATGCAGAAAACGCCCCAAGATTCTCCAAATTTAACGTTTCTTGAAAATTTGGGACTGGCTCTGCGTGACTGTTATGCTCATACGGGTAAAGTTGATGACTTGCAACGAGCTATCACTCTTTTTGAGCAGATTTTACAAAATACGGTTCCAGATTCTCCCAGATTCTCCCAATATCTGAATCTGTTAGGGGGTGGATTAAATGATCGCTATCACAAAACTGGAAACATTGAGGATTTACAAGGCGCAATTGATCTCTTTGATCAAGCAATCCA
The DNA here is from genome assembly GCA_003646175.1 of Candidatus Parabeggiatoa sp. nov. 1. Lineage (GTDB taxonomy): Bacteria > Pseudomonadota > Gammaproteobacteria > Beggiatoales > Beggiatoaceae > Parabeggiatoa. The sequence goes on along the minus strand of QNER01000478.1, from coordinate 2,948 downwards.
AATAGGGCCACTAGATTCTCCATTGTTACCTACATTTCTTAGTAATTTAGGTAGCTGTTTAAGTGATCGCTATGTTGCTTATGGTCAATTTGAGGATTTGCAAAGAAGTATTGAAGTTTGTCAACAAGCTGTACAGAAAACTTTTCCAAATTCACCTGAATTGTCATATCGTCTTAACAATTTAGGCAATCGATTTCGTGAAAGCTATGCACACACTGGCAATTTAACAGATTTAGATCAAGCGATAGACGCTTTTCAGCAATCGGAGCAAAAAACGCCAAAGGATTCACCTTTTTTGCCGATGCCCCTTGAGTTTTAGTATTCGCTATGCTCGCGCTGGTAAATATGATGATTTACAACAAGCTATCCAATGTTCTGAACAAGCGATACAAAAAACACCTGAAGATTCACGTTATCGCCCTTCACGACTCAGTCATTTTGCCAACAGTCTTATCCATCGTTATGAACGTACCGGTAAATTAGAAGATTTGGAAGAGGCGATTGAGGCTTACGATTTAGCTGTGCAAAAAACACCTCAAGGTTCACCTGATTTGCCAATGCGTTTTAACAATTTAGGCAATGCCACTGTTAGTCGCTATGATCGTAAAGGTACACTTGATGACTTGCACCTAGCTATTACCTATTATGAACAAGCGATACAAAAAGCTACTCCAAATTCTCCGGATTTGCCTATGTATTTTACTAATTTAGGCAATAGTTTAAGCGATCGCTACCGGCATACTCATCAAGTTGACGATTTAGGACGTGCTGTTGTTGCTTCTTATCTTGCGGTGAAAAAAATTCCTAAAAATTCACCGGATTTCGGAGTAATCGGCTTAATGAGCTTTATGAATATACAAACGCGCGAGAAGATTTACAACGAGCTATCGAATTTTCCGAAAAAGCTGTGCTGAAAACCCAGGAATATTCACCAAATTGTCCTATGCGCCTTAACAATCTTGGTTTCAAAGTTATTCAACTTTATCGCCATACAAAAGATATTGAATGTCTGAAGCTGGGTATTGAAATTTTAGAAGACTCTGTGGAAAAAACGCATAAATTTTCTCCTAGCTTACCTCGTCATTTGAATAATCTGGGTTTTGGGCTGTATCATTATTATATTCAAACCGGTAATACTAAAGATTGGCAACGAGTCACCGAGGCGTTTGAACGAGCTGCTAAAATCGGTTTAGAAGTTTCTGTGCAATGGAGTTTGATAAGTGCCCGTAATTGGATTAATTTAGCGTTTACTCATCAAGTTTGGGAAGACATCGCACAAGCTTATAAATACGCTTATCAAGCCATTGATAAATTGCTAAGAATTCAATTATTTTTACGTTCATATAAAGAAACATGGTTATCAGAAATACAAGGCTTATCAGCAAAAGTAGCTTATGCTTTAGCTAAAGTCGGTGAGCTAGAACAAGCCGCTCTTGCACTTGAACAAGGATTAGCATACCTTCTAAGCGAATCCTTAGAATTAAATCGTGCTGATTTGGAATACTTAAAAAATCAGGACTCTAGCAAAAAACTTTATTCAAATTATTGGCAATTACAACAATTGCAACAACAATTGCAACAACAATTGACTCAGCAAACTTACGCGAATTCCATCAAAAAATGGGAACTCTTATAGAACAGATACGTCAACTGGAAGGTTACGAAAATTTTCTCAAACTGCCAACTTTCAAAGATGTTCAAATAGCAACACGATACACGCCGTTAGTGTATATTGTGGCAACTCCGGCGGGAGGATTAGCTCTAATTGTTAGAAGTTTGGAAGAAAAGCCAGAAAAACCGGTTGCTCGTGTTTGGTTACCTGAACTCACTGATGCTGCGTTAAAAGAACAATTAGCGCATTACTTGAATGTTTATTCAAATCGAAAAAAGGACCAGCAAGCTTGGAAAGATGCCCTAGAAAACATAGCCCATTGGTTATGGCAAACGGTGATGGAGCGACTTCTCCTCAAATTAGCCGGCGATACTCAAGTCACTTTGATTCTCGTTGGACGGTTAGGTTTACTCCCACTGCATGCCGCTTGGACAGAAGTTAACAATACGCCCACCGGCAAACGTTACGCTTTAGATTGCTTAACAATCAGTTATACGCCTAATGCCCGTTCCCTGATATCAGCACGGAACATTGCTAATCGTGTTTTACCTGATACCATATTGGCCATTCAGGAGCCTAAACCGCAGCCTGAAACTGTTGAGCCTTTGCTTTATTCTAAATATGAGGTACAACAGGTAGTTTCACATTTTTCAGCAAATAAACGCCGTATTTTAGAAAAACCAGAAGAAACAACATCTCAGACTGTATTAAGTACTATACTATCAAAAAATGATACCGTGTTACATTTTTCATGTCATGGTGTTGCCAACTTGAATAAACCGTTAGAAAGTGGTTTAATAATGGCCAATAATGAACATCTCACGGTCAAGGATTTTTTGGAGTTACGCTTAAACGGTGTGCGGTTGGCAACGTTGTCGGCTTGTGAAACGGGTATGCCGGGAATGGATTTACCGGATGAAGTCGTCAATTTACCGGCCGGGCTATTACAAGCCGGCGTTGCTGGGGTAGTGGCCTCACTATGGTCGGTTAGCGATATGTCAACGGCCCTGTTAATGACGAAGTTCTATCAAGAGGTGATCACGCTTTGGCAACAACAGGGGACACAAGCGTCAATTGCGCCGGCTTTACAAAAAGCCCAGTGTTGGTTGCGGGATGCGACCAAAGAAGAATTGGCGCAATGGGTAAAGGAACTGCCAATGTTAAAAAAATTCGGTTATTTTCAAATGGCGAACTTTGTACGAAAAACGTGAGTTAAGTACTGAAGCACAAATAAACAGATATTTTAGCGCAAAGGGCTTGCGCGTGGGATTGCCCCTACGCAATGCCATGTAGGGGCAATCCCCCGCGCAAGCCCCATTTCAAAATACACGAAAAT
>QNER01000477.1 GCA_003646175.1 Candidatus Parabeggiatoa sp. nov. 1 | reverse complement strand
TGAATTTTGATAACGATTAATCACACCTGTGTCTCTTATATATCAGAACCCAAATTATTTTCGCAGTACTGAAGTATGTTCAGTATAGCCGGTAGTTGCCCACCATTAAAGGTACAAATGGCATAGCGAAGCATTATCTCAACGCTCGTACCTCACACGGCTGAAGCACGACATTAGGCAACAGATTGGTGTGTTATGGAAATACCGTTAAAATCAGTCATTACTTGTCCAAAATGTGGGTTCTCTAAAGAAGAAAAAATGCCTACGACAATGTGTAGTAATGAAAAATGAAAAATGATTAAATTCTACCCACCCTACGCTCGCTGACAAGTCAGAAGGATAAAGGCTGAAATATGATGAAAGTGGTATCCGTTCATGGTTAAATCCGTTATTTGGAAACCACCTATTGGCTGGTGTACTTAAAATAAAAAAAGGCTGAAGCCAGCAACGATTATTGACGACAGCCTTGATATACTTTGCACCGTCACAAATTGCGCTTTTGTCATTTCTTTGAACGGAGAAATCTTGAGCCATAAAACCAAGATTTCTCGCGGAGCGAAAAATGACAAAAAAATCAGTTTATGATGGTGCTCAGTAGAATCTTTTAACAAAATCCGTTACAATCAGAATAATTTTAAGAATTCTTTCAATCCATCTAAGACACTGTGTTCAAAATTCCAAATATCTTTTTTCATACTGGCTTCAGGATTACATTTTCTGCCAGCTTGTTTCTGTTCTTTTTTGGTACAACAGTCAAACCTTTGATAAGTATTAACCCAGAATTTGTCAAACTCTTTGTCTTTGATTGATTGACTTTTTTCTTCTAAACACCTTTTCCAATCATACAAACAATCTGCAAAAGGGGAATCTTTTGATTTTATCTGTTTAAGAACGGTTTCAAGTTCCCCATAACCCTCTACATTTGTTATATAACAAGCTATCTCAATCTCTAAGCTTTCGCTTTTGATAAAATGGTTACAGCGAGTTATATTCAAATCTTTATCTATGACTTTTAAGGCTTCATTGATGAGTTCAATTCTTTTCTCAACGCCCTCTTTGTCGGCATCAAGAATGATACCGATTTTTTCAATCCCCCTTTTCTCAATATCTATTTGAAGTTCTTGTAATTTATGCGCTAATTTGGCTTTTGACAATCCATTTAAACACTCATAATCATCAATAGAGCAAATCGGCGTGTCAATCTCCACGTCAGAAATATTCAAGTATTCCTTCAGGGATTCTATAAAATATTTGTCATTCTCGCTTTCAACAATTAAGATATTTTTACTCACCTCGCAGCCTCCCTTGGTGAGTTAAGGAATAGTTTAACTGTTCCTTATCTCTTTTTGAGGCGGTGATCAGATCGGTTTTCAGATTCTTGTAAAACTCAAAGTATGCACCACTGTTCTTGTTGTCTTCAAGCTGAACCTCATTAAAGGCTTCTAGACATTCTTTAGAATGGGAAGTAATAAACAGTTGACAATTGGCCTCGGCACTGGCTTGAAAAATAATATGCCACAACTTTTTGTAGTTGGTATAGTGGATTCCGTTTTCGACTTCATCTATCAACAAAAAGCCATCTTTGCTGGCCCATATTGCACAAAGAACGGCAATATATCTATTGAGACCTTCACCCAATGAAGATAACAAAACCGGCGTTTGTCGATCTTTTAGTTTGAGTTTTAAAATCACGTTGTTTTTAGTGGCCCTTTGTTTGATAGAGATAATATTGTCATCGAATAGTCTCAATGAATCATTCAAAAAATCTTCTCTGTCTAAATCAACTAACGAGCCATAGAGAACGGCTATCTCTCGTTCTTCGGTTTTGGCAGAACCAATCAAGTTGACATTATCCCTTTTCAAATTCCTCTCTTTCAAAAGAGGCATTTTTGTTGTCAATAATCTTTCTACTGGGATTGATTTTTCATTGCCATTGATGGCTAATGAGAGTGAAGTCGTCGGGATAATATTCTCCATTTCCTCGTTAAATTCTGGATCGAAACCAAACCCATCTGTTTGTTTATTCAAGTACATTTCACATATTTTATTTTCGGTACTGATTTTAATTTGGCTCTGATCTTCTTTTATCAAATCGAGTATGAGATCGGTCGAATCTTGATTGAGTTGTCGCCGTGTTAACAGGTTATAAATATTAACCGCTAAATCGTATGTTTCATTTGAAGACACCAATAGTTCCACCGCCTCTAAAAAAGCCGTTTTTCCGACATTGTTTTTGCCACCAAATAAATTAACGCTTTCCATGCCGTCAAGTTGTAACTTTTGGAAACACTTAAAATTTGCGATGGCTATATTTTTAATAAAATGACTTTTCATTATCAAACGCCGAGTTGAGTCTAAAGTACTTTTGGATAGAATACACCCAAGAAGGATACAGCCTGAAATCTGATGAAAGTGGTATCCGTTTGTGGTTAATTTCTTTCTTTGGAAACCATTTATTATATACAAAAAAAGGCTGAAGCCAGTAACGATTACTGACGACAGCCTTGATAATTTTTGAAAGCGCGTGGGTTTTTTAGGTTTCGCTATCACTCTACCCACCCTACGCTCGCTCGCCCAGCACCCGGATAAAACGTTTATCGGCCAGGCGGCGCGTGGCATTGATTTTTTTGCTTTCTCTTGAGTACCACCGATTTGACGGTTGCAAAAAAAATATCAACCAATTTAAAATTTCAACCAATTTGTCGAACGGTTTGCCCTGCTTTTTTATGAGCAAGGTGCGGACGCTGTTCGCATTGGACAATACGTGCGACGTTGGTTGAGTTGGTTACCTAGAAGGCTAAGGACACGTCTTCCGTTATTGTATGGATGTCAGTGGAAGTGGTGGGTTTCGCTCTTGCTCTACCCTCCCATCGCTCAAATTTTCATAAATTGTGCGTGGGAGGCGCCCTACGCTTGCTTGCTAACGACACGACTGTGCCGGTCTGTCAGTACCTAGTACCACGCGCCGCTAATATATCGGATAATGATTGTAGCCTGCCCCTTGATTGGTGCTGATATGAATAATCGGATGAATTTACGGTGCGTGGTACTAGATACTCCCAATTAGTATTATTGGTTTTATCGGTGGGAAAATACCAATAGCGCCCGTCGTTCCCCAAACCTACCAGACGAAAATACTCGGTATCATGGGTATACGGATTGTCGTAGATATAGATATCTCCGATTGTCCCTCTGCGGTCATTGCTACCCCACTGCTTTACTTACATTCTGGTGCCTTGTCTTTCAACTTAATAGTGGAATTGGAGTAATAGCCGATCTCAATGTCTTCCGTTGACTGTACAGAGTTTGGGATGCCGGCTTTGCGCATGACACCGCTTATGCCTAAACTCCAGAAGTGGTGGTTCTTATATCTGGGGTTGTAGTTCACCGCCGTATTCCCGATGAGGTAGGCGTTATATCTGAGGCGGACCCTCATCACGCCTCGGCTGGCAGAGAGTTCAGCAGTAAGGGACTCGCAAGGTTTAAGCGAGACGGCCACACCTGAAGTTGAACCGACAGTGATGGTTTGGGATTTTTGTCCGCCTATTCCCCACGATTGGCTGTATGACAGCGAAGTCTCTCCCTTGGCACCACTGCCGAGAAACGAAACGCCGTACTGGAACTTTTGGCCTACCGTAAGCGTGCCGCCCGTACTCCAGTTGGACGATACCGTATTACTCACCGTATCTGAGATGTTAACGTTGAACTCGCCCGTCTGGCTGCTGTCATTCACGAACTCCTGGGTTTTGACGATTACCGGCTCCGACGTGATGCTGAGAATCTCCGCGCTCTGGACAACCAGAACCATTTGCACTTGCGGCCAGCTATACGTCCGGTAGAGGTCGTTCCACGGAGTCGGGCTGTGAAGATATGCGTCGTTTGGTCTCTTACCGAAGTACGCCTTGACTGCTTCCTTGAGCTGATTATCGCCGATACCGAAAGTCGTTCTCTCAGCGTCCGTAATAATATGCTGTACGGAGCCGGTGGCGGTGACGCTTGAAGATGACGCGTCTTGACCAGCGACGAGACTGACAGTAATACCTGCAACACTTTGACCACTTGCAACACAGGCAACAGTTAAGACCATTCCAGATAAATAGGGCAGTTGCTTTTTCATAATCATTTTCAAAAATGACCTCTTGAGATAAAATTCATTTTAAACATCAAACCGTTTTGCTTGAAGCACGAATAGCATTTGGGAAAATTACTGGCCTCTCCCATCTATATAGAAATAACTTACCAAAACAGCTAAAGCAATTATCTCGCGTAGCGAATTACTGCGTTTGTCTAAAAGCTAAAGCACGTCTCAGGGCACTGTACCCATTTTGGGGAAATGAATTTTTCTTCGATCTCTTTTATAAGACGACTATTTTTTGATTGACATCACCTCCAATTTTCTGGCAATCATTTATCAATTGTAAGCCTTTAGCCTCGCCTACATTTTGATAGTTTAATGGATGCAATGTGTGTGCCAATTATTAAAAACTTTTAATTTTAAAGGTGTTGCACAATGAGTGCTTTCAAAATTCATCGCCAATTCATCGTAAATTCATCGTAATTCATCGTAAATTCATTGTAAATTCATTGTAAATCACCGCAATCATTATTTGTTATTTAATTTCAAAAGGTTATAGCTAAGCCAGATTCATCGAAAATTCCTCCCAATAATTATTATTTATTTTTCAAAAGCTTACTATTACGCCCCATTCTCTGCCAATTCTTCAGAATGATCTTGTACCGGACAAAAATCCGTAACCTATTGATTTCTCGTGAGTGTGGCCCTCAATAACTTTGCACTGGAACTCTGCCCACCCAGCCGGGCTATTTCGCGGTGGTTGGTTGGGGTAAGCAATAACTCGTGGCGCGGCCGGTACCCTCACGCACTAACATGCCGTTAGCGGTCATTTTTTTCAATAGGTAAGTCGGCCGATTATGATTTGCCCCGAGTAATTGTCGGCATAGCGCATTGTTGATAGAGCCAAGTCTTTGAATTAACGCGAGGATTTTTTCGTCATCCGTCGTCAGAGCGTGTTCGGCTTGAACGGATTTTAAAACGTCAGTGGGCGTTAGAGGTGGGGGTTGCTGACTTTCTGGGGTGAGCGTTGTTTTAATCAAATCCGGATGATTGGGTTGAATCGTTTTACCATCACAGCAACGCTCGTTCAATGATGTTCTTTAATTCCCGTACATTGCCGGGAAAATCATCGTTTTCAAGGGCGGTGAATGCGCGTTGACTTAATTCCTTTTGTCCCATGTCGGCGGGCAACTGGTTGAGAAAATGCTCGGCCAGTAACGCAATATCTTCTTTACGGTTACGTCGCGGCGGAGTCGTGATAAGAAAACAGGCCAGCCGAAAATAAAGGTACCGACGGAATGTACCGGCCGGAATCCAGAACAGTAAATCAGCATTCGTTGCGGCGATGATCCGGATATTTATCGGCTTGGGGTGCGTACCACCTACTGGCCTTATCTTTTTCTCTTCTAAGGCACGCAGGAGTTTAGCCTGTAATAACAATGCGAATTAAGGGTTAAAACGTGAATGATTTCAAATCAAATCATGGCCCACAAAATGAAAAAAAACGTTAATTGTTAGCATTATAACTCTGTGACACTCTGTGGCACTGTGTGAAAAAATGGGCTATTTAGACGACCTAATTTGGGGGCCATCAAATCAAATCATGGCCCACAAAATGAAATAAACGCACGCAGGCAAGAGACAACCAAATAAACGCGGCGCATGCATGCGTTAAAATCCTTGATTTCATAATAATTAATTCAACCCTTAATCCGCATTAACAGTGGCATCTCACCAATTTCATCAACAAATCAGGTGCCCCCTTCGGCCAATTCAAAATAACCCTTGCGATCATTCAACGCACTGGTAAAAGCCCCCCCCCGCATAGCCCCAAAAAATTCAGGTTCCGCTAAATCAGCAGGGATTGCCGAGCAATTGACGGCCTCAAAAGGGCCTTTCGCATACGCACTACTTTTGTGAATGGCACGCGCAACCCGTTCTTTGCCGGTGCCACATTCTCCTTCAAGAAGAACACTGATATTGGTATTTTGCAAACGACGAATATCGGCAATTATCTTGATAATGGGCCTACTTTGCCCAATAAAAGTGGGCCTGTCACACGGTTGGACTGTTGCTTGATAACCGGATTGGGCTTCGGCTGTTGAGTGTGCGTTTTCGGTTGGTTTTAGGCACTTAATCTGTTGTTTATTTATCTGACAAACTATTGTATGGCAGTGATTTACAGCGCGTTGTCACTGTTGGTATTTTCTATATATGGCAAACTAATAATTGCCTCTAGCCCACCGCCGGCACGATTACGCAAGACAACATCTCC
>QNER01000476.1 GCA_003646175.1 Candidatus Parabeggiatoa sp. nov. 1 | reverse complement strand
TTTTTACGGGCCATATAGCAGCAATGCTATATTGAAAACTACTCTAATTGCTGGAAGGCTAAGTTCAAGCTAAAATTTATTTGAATAGGCTAATCAGCAGCTAAGTTTTGCTTAAAAAAAAAGTAAAGAAAGTTCAGAGATCAGTGGCAACACGTAGGTTCCAAGTGGAATCGAAACGGGTAGCACCCCACTGGGGTGGTGATATGATCCAAACTTCTATGAAAATAGGAGCAGTTCATCAGAGAACGGTTTAGAGGTCACTATTCTAAGCGAATGATTTTATTGGTAAAAATCCATTGCAGCGTTTTGGCTGAATCCGCTGTGAAATCGGCTATTGAAGATTACCAGAAAAAGCAACCTGCCTCAACAGAGCCATTACAAGCAGCTGCGTAGTTCAGTTCAATGAAAATACATTTTTCTCATTCCCATGCGCCTGCGTGGGAATGCAGAATATGACAAAGAAACTGAAAAATTGTTACGATGACAAATCACACTCATGCAAAAGCACCTTGACATTCACAGACGTACAAAAACTGCACTACAATCGATCCCGATTCGGGATGCCAACAACGTCAAAAAATCGTTTGGTTTAATTGAGGAAAATTCTGACAATCTCTCCAATCTTAGGGGCAAAGACTTAAGATTAAATCAGTATAATGTCTAATAAACCAACAAGCCCAAGCACGTTTTAATCCTTTTTTATAAATAATCCGTGTAGTTATACTTGGGACAATCAACCAACAAAGCCCTTTCATGCACACTTTCTTTAATCCTTTTTTATAAATAATCCTTGTAGTTATACTAAAGCACTCTAACCAATCCGTTTAGCCCCCCCCTTTTGTACTAGATATACTATCCATCGAAGCTCAAACATTATCAAACCGGTTATCATTTAACATGCCAATACAACAAGTCATCATTCGTTCCCAGGCAAGGGCTGCAAAGTTTAAAGCTGAACTAAAAGATAAACCTATCTATTTGATAAGAATATTTGATAATCCCAAATGGTTAACATTGACTCCTTATGCTGAACTGAAGTATCCAGAACACTTTCAAATAATCCGATCCTATACTTTTGATGATATTGATCGCCCGGTAGGCAACCAGGTTTTATTTAAGGATGAAATAGCCGAACAAATCATCACAGATTTTGAGAATCAAGGGACAGATTGTCAAACGTTATTGGTTCATTGTCGGGCGGGAATAAGTAGAAGTTCGGCGGTGGCGATTGCTTTGTGTGAAATTTTCCATCTCCAAACGCCAGAGCAAATTGCGGATATGAAAAAACGCTTTTTTGCTTACAATCACAGGATATATAACACTTTGTTGGATGTCAGTAAAAAAATGGCTGTTTTAACTTAATCACCACGCATCGTACAAGGCAAACCAACTTTGTACGAAAAACCGAATATCAGGAGTACAAGGCGTACCTTGTACGAAAATTTTTTTAAGCCTTGACAGGTTTTAATCCTTTCCCATATACATTCCTTGCCGTTCCTGCTTTATCAACATGAAATTCCAATTTGAAAAACTCGGCGCGTTAGACAAACAAACCGAGATAGAACTGGGTGACTTAACCATTCTCTGTGGTGCCAACAATACCGGCAAAACGTATACCACTCGCGCCATTTATGGTTTTCTCAAAATGTGGCAAAGCCATATCGACTTTAAAATAGCAGACGCACAAATACAAAGTTTGTTTCAAAACGGGGTACTCAAAATTGAACTCACTGCGCTTGAAAAAGAAATACCTCAGATTTTAGACGCGCTTTCCAAAGAATACACCCTATCTTTACCGAGACTATTCAATGCCAGTGAGGACTTTTTTTCCCAAACTGCGTTTCATGCGCTTAAAAATGGTTATCAGCCTAACTATCAAAAGGCGTTACACCTGTCTGCGGGCAGCGCAACCAAAGATGTTTTAAATATTTTTAAAGATAAAGACAGTACGATTTTATTCGTTTCTTTATTAGTGGAAGATAAAAACCTTATCCCCCATGCCTTCGTTGTTAAAAAATTTCTTAATAAAGGATTGGGGCAAGCCCTGCTGGGGGATTATTTTGCCAAACCGTTTCTCATCACATCTGAAAGAATCGGCATTACGCTGTTTCATAAAGTGTTAAACACCAATGAAGAGGATTCCTTTTCCCGCTATGCACACCCGCTTAAAGACAACATAGATTTTGTGCGCGATATTGTGGATGTGCATAGCAAACAAAAAAGTGCTTTGATTAAAGAACATCCAGAGTTCGCTTCGTTATTAAAAGATATCGTTGGGGGCGAGTACACGGTTGCAAATAACCAGATTTTTTTCTCCTTTCTTAAGGACACCCAAATCATCCAAATCCCAGTTAACAATGGCTCAGCGACGGTAGCCTCACAAGTTGAGATAAATTTTTATCTCAACTGTTTGGCGAAAAAGGGGGATATCTTATTGTTCGATGAACCCGAACAATATCTCCACCCTGCTAACCAACGAAAAATGGCAAGATTGTTTGTTCGGCTGGTTAAGGCGGGTGTCAAAGTTTTTATCACCACGCAGAGTGATTATCTCATTAAAGAGTTAAATCATCTTATTCTTCTGGGCAATGAGTTTGAAGATAAAGATGAAATCATGACAAAATACCAGTACACCGAAAAGGATGTGTTGGATGAATCTTTGGTGAAAGCATACGTGGCTGAAAAACAGAGCTTATTTCCAACAGTCATAGATGAGATGGGTATAGAAGTCGATAGCTTTGATCATGAAATCAATGAAATGAATCGCATGTACAATGAGATGACAGTGACAATGGAATGTGCTTATGCTGATTAATGCGCTTAAAACCATTATCCATCCGGATGTTGCCATTATCGTTCAAAACCATAATGGACAAGGCACTGTTATTTTGGAAGAAACCGCGAGGGATGCGAAATTGAAAAAAGTCACCCTACGTGGTTTTGATGCTCACCAAACTTTTGCCTTTAAATTGAATGTTGAAGGCAAAAGAATCAGTGAGTATCTTAACCCGGCTGCTGAAAAAATCAACAAAAGTTGTGACGGCGTTATTTTTACCGCGATAAAAAATGAGTGGTATGTACTCATTTGCGAATTGAAATCAAAAAAACCAAATGAAGCCGAATATGTGTTGCAATTTAGAAATACTCATGTATTTATTAAATTTATCGGTGCGATTTTAGAGGAATTTTATGGTATTAATTTTATGGAAAACTGTTCTGTCAGATACATTCTCTTTGATAAACAACAAAGTAACAGATATAACAAGACAACACTCAAAAACCATAAAATTGAACCTGAACCAATCGTTTCCGATAATAAAACGTTTTGGGTTTATAAAGTTCATCACCTTGATGCTTATGAATTTATTAATATTAGGCATCTTAAATTATATTAACAGGTAATAACACGCACGATAGACACTAATCACCTCAATCGGCTACCCACATAAACCGCAACAGATGCTATCCCTTCCTTTTTTTGGGATAGTATCTGTTGTAAAGTCGCAACAGATGCTATCCCTTCCTTTTTTATAACAAAAACATCGGGAGCAACCATAAAGGATTGCCCCTACCTGCCCATTATGCATTCCCCAAAAAAATCATTATCAATCTTGAGTACCAATCTTGAGTACTTTGGCTCCCCGAAAAAAACGGATAACTAAAATTTGAACGGTTTTCTTAAAAGTCATCAAAGGGGTGATTTTGAACAGTTCAAAGTCATAGCAGCCCTCGTATTGGTGCATATTCTGATAATTAGCATAATGTGTGAGTACTATCCGTTTATTTCGAGGAGCCAAAGTACTTAACTGTCAGTGAATTGGGAATGCGCCGGTTTTAATCCTTTCTTATATACAATCCTTGTCGTTTTTTTAGCAACATGAAATTCCAATTTGAAAAACTCGGCGCGTTAGACAAACAAACCGAGATAGAACTGGGTGACTTAACCATTCTCTGTGGTGCCAACAATACCGGCAAAACCTAACCTTAAGCTTAAATTTAAATTAAATGGTGGGCAAAAAAAAGACTTTGCCCACCCTACAAATATAAATATTATTAAAAACAAACAGCTTAGTACATGATTCGATAATGACATCGTCAGGAGAAAGAAGTTGGAATAAACACATTCACAATTCATAATATTATGAATTACTAACTTGATGATCGAGTAACAGAAATCTGATTTCTGGTGAGGGCAAAAAATCCGACAATGTTCAATATTTTGTTCACCTACAAAAAAAATAAAAAAAGTGACAACTTATTGTATCTAAATACTTTCTTTTTAACATTGACATTTTCTCCTCATTTTTGAGTCAAAAAAGTACCCCAAAGTCGAAAAAGTTGTCACAAATCTGCTCTAAAACCGTCTATATGTTTTTATGGGGAAAAGTAATTTAAAAAATAAGGGGATTGCTTTTGTGATTGAGAAGTGTAGAATGCTTGTCATCGCGCGCGAGCGGATTAAAAGCATCAAGCGGATTGATATATTACAGCGTACAGTATAAACAAAGTATAGATGAATTGAAATTTGCTCATTGGGTTTAGAAAATTGATCGTCCTGCAATGGGGGTGATGAACTAACCAAAGGAGATAGGCAAGCGGACAATCATCTCCAAAGGAAAAAAACCATTTCGTTCCCCAAAACAATCTAGTGCAGGATCGCTCCAATCCCCATACCACCCCTTTGAGCGGGCAACCACAAGGGATTGTCCCTACAATATTAATTGTTCTTGTAGGGGCAATCGGTTGCCCCTGTTTTCCGGTAGTCTTGGAACTGGAGTGATCGTGTACTAGCACCTCCATTGCAGGATGACTGACTATGAACACAATAGAATTAAATGCCTCTGTCCTCATTGTTGAAGAAACGCCAGAAAGTTTACACACATTCGCTAGGCATCTGAAAAACGTTGGGCTAGACGTGACTCTTGCCCAAAGTGGAGAACAGGCACTGCAAGTGATAGAAAAATGGGTGCCTGACTTCATTTTGTTAGATATCCGGTTGCAGGGAATAGATGGCTTTGAAACCTGCCACCGTCTGAAACAGCATGAGGTTACCCGGGAAGTGCCAATTTTTTTGATGGCAGCCATGACGGAAACCTTTGATAAAGTTAAAGGTTTGACGGTTGGCAGTCTGGGATATATCACCAAACCTTTTCAATATGAAGAAGTGCTGATGCACATCAACATCCATCTCAGCCTTTTTCGCAGACAGAAAACACTCCTGCAAGAAAATGAACAACTCCAACAACAAATTAAGCAGCTGAAACCAACCAAAAACACGCGCTCAATAACCGAAGCCAAAGCCGCTTATCAACCCAAAGCGGAACCTTATGACATTTCCGCTTTGATTGGGCAAAGCCAAGCCATTATTGAAATAAAAATCGATATTCGTCGTGCGCAAAATGCCAACAAAACCAGCGTCCTTATCACTGGTAAATGTGGCACCGGCAAAGAACTGGTTGCTCGTGCTATTCACTTCGGTAGTGCTCGTGCGAAAAGCGTCAATTGCTCGGCAATCCCTTTATACTTAGCGGAATCCAACTTTTTTGGGCATGTGCGGGGGGCTTTTACCGGCGCGTTGAACAACCACAAAGGGTTTTTTGAATTGGCCGAAGGGGGCACCTTATTTCTGGATGAAATCGGTGAGTTGCCATTATTATTACAGGCGAAACTCCTGCGTGCCTTAGAAGAGAACCTGATAATGCCGGTAGGTGGTGAACGTGTTAAACCGATAAATATCCGTGTTATCGCCGCAACGAATGCCAATTTGCGGGCCAAGATTGAAGCCGGTACGTTCCGTCTAGACCTTTATTTTCGGCTCGTCTGTTGTCACATTACGCTTCCCCCGCTGTGTACACGTAAAGAGGATATTGCACTGCTAGCCGATCATTTTCTAGTGAAATTGGCAGCCGACAGGGGAGAGACGAAAAAGGCGTTAAGTCAACGCGCCCAACCGCCCTTGAAAGCTATTATTATCCAGGCAATGTGCGGGAATTAAAGAACATCCTTGAACGAGCGTTGATCTATTGTGATTTTGATACCATTCAACCCCAGCATCTCCTTTTTGAAACATCACTCATTTCAGAAACTCTGCCGCCACCGAAGCCTCCCCAATCAACTGACGCTTTGCCAGCCAGCGAAGCTGAAAAAATTTCCGCCACTGATGAAGAAAAAATTCTCGCGTATGTTCAAAAACAGGGCCGTATTAACAATGCTCGGTGCCGACAATTGCTTGGTGTAAATTATAATCGGGCTTCTTACTTGTTGGTAAAAATGAACCGTGAAGGGATGTTGGTGCGTGAAGGTAAGCAACGCGCAACGAATTATCGCTTGCCTTGATATAACTGCAAGGATTG
>QNER01000475.1 GCA_003646175.1 Candidatus Parabeggiatoa sp. nov. 1 | reverse complement strand
AGGGATTGTTTAATCGAGCGGGATTAGATTGTGGTAATACTGACGAATCAATCCTTTATTATAAGCAATCCATGTAGTTATTGATAGGGATTGGATCGTGGCGGCCCCCGGTTTTAATCCTTTCTTATAAGCAAACCATGTAGTTATCGGTGTTAAATCCCTTCTAAAATGCAATCCATGTCGTTATTGAAAGTTCCAAGATAAATCTGGCCGACTCCTGATAAATATTGGACTCCCTATTATCCATCACCCACTTTCAGAATATCCCTTTCTTGCACATACGAATTTAACCTGTCAAGCACCAGCGCCGGTTTTATGTCACGCAAACACTTTAGGTGTTTTTTGGGACAGGTGCGTTGGAAACAGGGACTACATTTTATCCCCAAATACTGAATATGGGCATTATCATTCAGCGGCGGCGTCATGCTGGGATTAGAAGAACCATACACAGCAATCACGATCCTATCCAAAGCCGCTGCAACATGCATCAGTCCGGAATCATTGGCAATGACGGCACTCGCGAGGGACAGTAAATCAACCGCTTCTGGTAGAGAGGTTTGCCCGCACAAGTTGATACAGCCGTCTCCCACCAAGGTCTGAATTCTTGCCCCAAGCCTAGCCTCTTTGTGAGAGCCAAATAGCCATACCTGCCAGCCATCCGCAATTTTACTGTTGGCACAAGTCACGTAATATTCCAGCGGCCAACATTTTGCCGGGCCGTATTCGGCCCCCGGACACAGCGCTAAAATAGGGGAATCAGAATGTTCTAGGCCCAAACGCGAGAAAATATCTTCAACCGGCTTTGGCATCAAACGCGGTTTGGGCACCAACTGGCCGACTCTTGGATCATTTTTGGGCAAGCCGAGGGCGACAAACTGATCAACGGTTCTACGCAGTACCAATTTATTCAGTTGACGACGGTCGTTGAGCAAGCCATAACGCATTTCGCCTCGATAGCCGGTGCGGCGAGGAATCTTGGCCAAAAATGGAATCAGGGCCGATTTCCAAGAATTGGGCAACACAATGGCTTGTTGATAACCTTGATAGCGCAATTCCTCAGCCTTCTGTTGACGTTCTCGCCATGCCAGTTTGCCATGTTCTATCGTGTGAGGAATAATGCGGCGCACTTCTGGCATACGATTGAGCAAACCTTCGCTCCAAGTCGGGGCTAAGACATCAATATCGACTTTAGGCTGCTCGCGTTTAAGCATTTTGAACAGACTTTGTGCCATTACCATGTCTCCCACCCACGAGGGGCCGACAATTAAAATGGCAGGGGGGGGTGATGTTGAATACATGATGAATTATGCAGCGATGGCTTGTTTATGAACTAATAGAAAGTCGGTCCCACAATAGGGACACTTAATTTGGCCTTCTGTGGCTTCTTCAATAGGCAAAAAGACACGAGGATGCGAATTCCACAAACTCATGTTTGGCATCGGGCAATGGAGTGGTAAGTCCTTTTCAGTGACTTCGTATTGTTTTTGATCGTTTGGAGTTGCAGTACCTATCTTGCTCATGTTGTTATTCTCTTTTCTGTAATAGTCAGATCAATGTTGAACCGCAGCGGCAGTTATAAACCTTCAAGGTTTTGGAAACCTTGAAGGTTTTGGAAGAAGGCTTTGGAAACCTTCAAGGTTTTGGAAACCTTGAAGGTTTGGCAAACATCGAAGGTTTTGGAAGAAGGCTTTGGAAACCTTGAAGGTTTTGGAAGAAGGCTTTGGAAACCTTCAAGGTTTTGGAAACCTTGAAGGTTTGGCAAACATCGAAGGTTTTTAGCTGAACATTTAACTGAAAAACGATAGCTAAACAAATGTCAACCATTCTTGAACTGCCGCATGGCGCCCATGCACAACATCAAAATATAAGCTTTGTAAACGCTCGGTGATAGGGCCGCGTGTTCCCGCACCAATGGTGCGGCCGTCTAATTCACGAATGGGTGTCACTTCCGCAGCCGTGCCGGTAAAAAATGCCTCATCAGCAATATACACCTCATCACGGGTAATACGCTTTTCGCGTATTGTCAAGCCAATTTCTTCGGCTAACGTAAAAATAGTCGCACGAGTAATCCCGGCTAGGGCTGAAGTCAAGTCTGGCGTGTAAATAATACCATCACGCACAATAAAAATATTTTCACCGCTCCCTTCAGCAACACAACCTTCTGTATCTAATAATAAGGCCTCATCATAACCACCAGCCAACGCTTCTTGTAAAGCCAGCATAGAATTAATGTAGTTACCATTAGCCTTGGCTTTGCACATCGTAATATTAACATGATGACGGGTGAACGATGAAGTGTGTATGCGAATGCCTTTTTCCATACCCTCAGCCCCTAAATAGGCTCCCCAATGCCAAGCGGCAATAATGGTATGGACACGCAGATTATCGGCGCGTAACCCCATGCCTTCTGAACCGTAAAAACACATCGGCCGAATATAGCCGCTGTCTAATCCATTTTCGCGCACAGCGGCACAACAGGCTTCGTTAATAATTTGTTTGTCATAAGGCATAGGCATAGCCAAAATCTGTGCCGAGTCAAACAAACGTCGCGTATGATCTTGCAAACGAAAAATCGCAGTGCCCTTATCGGTTTTATAAGCACGTATGCCCTCAAATACGCCCATACCATAGTGCAAAGTATGCGTCAACACATGCACTTTAGCCTCGCGCCAAGGCACCATTTCTCCATCAAACCAAATGACACCATCGCGGTCGTCCATCCCCATGAGCTTTTCTCCTAGTAAAATACGTTAAAAAATAAGACGTTATGATTTCAATTAATGGCACCTTCAATAGTTCTACTTTGTCACATTTAACCTATCTCACGCTTTATTCGCTGTGGCGCAAAGTTTTAAGCTATGTACAGGACAAAAAAGTGTTCAAGCCGTGATGCTATCGCTTTTTTTGCGATAGTCTCACTCAAACCCTAGTGAAAAAGTCGTGATGCTATCGCTTTTGGTTTTGAGTCTCACTCAAACGATAGCACTGGTGGTTATGGCATCGACATACGCCACAAAAAGCGATAGCATAACAAAATCAATTTAAAATCAATAGGTTATAATTTTTGTCCTGTACATAGAATTTTAAGATGATGACTTAGCGTTTTTAGCTGTTTTACGTGATCTATTTATCAATTAAATTTAGAGAGAATTGAAGGATGCCTCATTTAAATATTATTTTACACTATCTACATTGATGGGAATTGAGAATTTGGAACGCACTGAAACTTTTTATGTACAAAAAAAAATGTTTGCTGAGATTGGGAATTGGAAATAGCTTTGCTATCAAAAAAATATTTCCAGTTAGCACAATCCCGTTGGCACAATCCCCCTTTTCAAAATTCGGCACTAAGTTTGCATTATGACTGATAACGGATAACAAGTACAACTGATTGACGGATTTAACGGATTTTTTGATAACAAGTACAACTGACTGACGGATTTGACCGATTTTTTGATAACAAGTACAACTGATTGACGGATTTAACGGATTTTTTGATAACTGATAACAAGTACAACAGATTGACGGATTTGACGGATTTTTTGATAACTGATAATTGATAACTGATAACTGATATGAGCATCGACAATCGGCTTGCTAAACCCTTTTTTTGCCTTTCATCCACATCATCAAACAATCCCAATCCAGATATTTTTGAAGTCAGCCGCACCTTCCAACTTCAGAAAGGGGAAAAACTGTCCCTAAAAAGAACCGGCGGTGAAGATTATTTATATATAGCCAGTGGCAAAGTGACAATTACCGATCATTTTGGGGGGGGGTATGTATTGGATGCGAGGCAACCCCCGGCTGCTCGAACATTTATTATGCCCAAAAATTTTCATCTGCTTAAAGTCACAGCTGAAGCCAATAGTATTTTCTATCATGTTGATAGTGAAAAACTAGACTATCTGGTTTTTTGGAAAGAATTGACACGAACGATGGCTGAAAAAGGCGGGCACTTGACACAATGGATGGACAAACTTCGCAATCTTTCAGCGTTACGCCGTTTGCCCGCTGAATCCGTTTGCGAAGCGATCCGTCGTATGAAATTGATTGAAGTCAACGCCGGTGAAGAAATTGTGCGTGAAGATGAACCGGGCGATGCTTTTTATCTGATTGAATCGGGGCAGGCTGAAGTTTGGCAAACTGGATTTTATGATGATGAGCCAAAAAAGATAGCCGAGCTGGGTGAAGGAGAAATGTTTGGAGAAGATGCCCTCGTCACCGGGGGCACACGGAATGCAACAGTAAAAATGATTGAAAAAGGTCAATTACTGGTTTTGAACCAATCGGATTTTTTAGAATTAGTGTCTAAACCCATGATTCGGGAAGTTGAAGCCGGTGTCGCCAAAGCCATGATGGCATACGGTTATCAAATGCTTGATGTGCGTTGTGAAGAAGAATATGCCGTGTTGCATATCCCCGGCGCGATTTTGTTACCTCTCCATCAACTCAGGCAACGTCTTTCCGAATTAGATCACAATTTACGCTATGTGACTTATTGCCGAAGTGGCAAACGCGCTGCTGTTGCAGCCTTTCTGCTCAATCAACGTCAATTTGAAGTCGTCTCCATGAAAGGGGGACTGCTCAATTGGCCTTTTGAACTAAAATGTTGGCATTTACCCGATTCAACGGAACCCCATACCCACTGTTATCCCGCGAATCGTCGTTTACTGAAATTTTTATCTATTTTAGGACTTACGCATTGACAAACTCTATTTTTTTTCATTAATAACTGATGTTACGCACATTGCTTCGACGATGTCACAGTTTGTGCAATAAAGCGGAAAGTTCCTGACCTGGATGATGTTTGGTGAAAGGGCTTGCGCGGGGATTGCCCCTACAATATATCACTAAATGTAGGGGCAATCCTTTATGGTTGCCCTTCTGGACTCTCGTTCGAGCGTTGTGCGTAACATGAGTTAATAACTCTCATAGAGTTATGAAAATCGCTGCGAGCCAGGGAAGGCGAATAGTCTCTGTCCGCTTTAGCACTTTTTTCAATTAGTGAAAGCCTACGTCCCGTCATGGGGGAACGATTCTATCCCGAGGAAGTAGAGTGTTTACTACCAGCCAGAGCCTTCCATCCTGTTTTACCCTGGGCAAAGGCTTCATTAAGCATGGACGCTTAATGAAGTAACTCTTCGCCCCGTGACACTATTTTTGGTCAACGACTTAATCACTCATGTTACGCACAACGCTAGCTCGATAGTCAATCGGGGCAACCATATTCGAGGCAAAAGTTTTTCTAGAAAAACTTTTGCCTCGAAAGGATTGCCCCTACATTGAGAGAGATTGTAATCAAAGCAAAAGTGTTTCTATAGTTTTTCAGAAAAATAATTTCCAAAAGAGGGCAACACATAGCTCAAGCTCGGCTACAACTAACGTTCCAACAACCCCGTAGGGGTTTTCAGGCTAAAGTACAGCGAAGCGAAACATTTACCTGAAAATGTGAATAGCCCCAGGTGCAACCCTCATCGTTATACACAAGTATTTAAGTATTTGATTTTAATGATATTTTTATGGTACCGGCCCATTTTTTTTTGCCCACCATCATCGGTTTTGGTGGGCAAGAAAAAGACTTTGCCGGCCCCTACATTTTGACTTATGTATAACGATGAGAAGTGCAACCTGGGGTTTGTGAAATTATTTATCTGAACATCTATAGAAAAACGCTTCGATGGGCAATCCCTCGCGGTTGCCCCTTTCATTTAACGGCCATCTTCATTCTTAAATCGCGAACAGCAAATTACCGCCTTCGCATTTACATTTAACGGCCATGAATGAATAACTTCAAATCGCGAATAGCAAATAATCGCCTTCGCATTTCTAAATTTAACGGCCATAAAATAATCTCTAATCGCGAATAGCAAACGGCATTCTTCGCATATCTATTTAAAAACTCTATGACGCACAACGCTTCAAAATGAGTCCAGAGGGGCAACCATAAATAATTTCCATATATTTAGTCATCTATTGTAGGGGCAATCCCTTGTGGTTGCCCCCGCCGCGCAAGCTCTTTCACCAAACATCATCATGGTATGGAACTTTCCGCTTTATTGCACAAACTGTGACATCGTCAAAACAATATACATAACATCAATTAATCAGTCAAAATTGTCCAAAAACGACTCATCCCAAATTTGTAATGCCTTGTATTTGGGTTCATAAGATTTTTTATCTGTCAATGCGTAAGTCTATAATCAAATCAAAGAAAGATCTGGTATTTTTGAGCGATTTTCTTTCATCGACGTAAAATCTCAAAGGAACCTATCCCACTATTCGTTTTTGAGCTTAGAAATCCGATTTTTTCAAAAAATCGGATTTCTTAAACCTCGTTTTTTGTCAAAAACCCAAATATTTTTATGACATTGT
>QNER01000474.1 GCA_003646175.1 Candidatus Parabeggiatoa sp. nov. 1 | reverse complement strand
TTAATTGATTCTGTAAATCCTTAAATCCGGAAAATTAATGTACCCTGTGATGCTATCGCTTGCCGCGATAGTTTAACGAAAAAGCGGGTATGTTATTTATTGGGTAGTCTCTTAATTGATTCTCGTCGAAGTTAACGGATACTATCCCTAAGAAGGGATAGCATCCGTTTCGTTAGCCAGGTTATTTTATAATCGAGAATAGCGAATAAAGAGAGGCCGTTAATTTATTTTGTAAATTCTTAAATCCGGAAAATTCTGATTCAGACAAAAATGGAGTAGAAATATAGATGTTCAGATAAATAGTTGTCGAAGTTAACGGATACTATCCCATCGAGGTATAGCATCCGTTTCGTTAGCCAGGTTATTTTATAATCGAGAATAGCGAATAAAGAGAGGCCGTTAATTTTGTAAATTCTTAAATCCGGAAAATTCTGATTCTGACAAAAAACTCGTATATGTTAAAACACAGCTTATTGATTTTATGTCTCAGTAGTCTTGGTGCGTGTAGCAATATTACTTATTATAGTCAAGCCATCGGTGGACAGTTGGATATTTTTAGACGTTCGCAACCGATTGAGCGTGTATTGGCTGACTCTGCGACACCGGCACTGCTTAAACGGCAGTTGACGGATATTTTAAAAATCCGTGCTTTTGCCAGTGAAGTATTGTATTTACCTGATAATGGTAGTTATACCTCTTATGCTGATTTAGAACGGCCTTTTGTCGTGTGGAGTGTGTTTGCCACCCCCACTTTTTCCTTTAAACCCAAACAATGGTGTTTTTTTATAGTCGGCTGTGTCAGCTATCGAGGCTATTTTGCGGAAACCTCGGCGCAAACTTTGGCTGAAGAATTACGCGCACAAAACTATGATGTTTATGTCGCAGGGATACCGGCCTATTCTACTGTTGGTTGGTTTGATGATCCGGTACTGAACACGATGTTAGGATGGGCACAACCTCAAATTGCCGGATTAATATTCCATGAACTGGCTCATCAACAGTTATATATAAAAGATGATACAGCATTTAATGAGGCCTTTGCGATGACGGTTGAATATGTTGGGGTAGAGCGTTGGCTGGCTCAGTTTGGTATTCCAGAAGATATTGTTCGATATCAACAATCGCGGCTGCGGCAGGCTGAGTTTGTTAAGTTAGTGCTAGCTGCCCGTAATCGTCTACAACAGATTTATCTGCAAAATTTACCGCAAAAAAAAATGCCGGCTGCCAAAACTGCGGCTTTTGACACGCTACAGGCCCAATATCGGCAATTAAAAAACCGTTGGAACGGTTTTGCCGGTTACGATGGTTGGTTTGCAAAAGACTTAAATAATGCCAAGCTGCTTTCGGTGGTGACTTATCAGGATTATGTGCCGGCTTTTCGCGCATTATTGGATCAATTGGGCGGTGATTTACCGGCTTTTTATCAAGCGGTTGCGCAACTGGGTGAATTGCCTATAAAAGAACGACATGTACAGTTGCGGGAAAGGGGAAGGTGAAAGGGGAAAGGGGTTAATACTGGGGTGGTGAATCAGTTAGAAACCTTCAAGGTTTTGGAAACCTTGAAGGTTTTGCCCTATCTTCCCTACGTCGTCGCTCTTGATACCGCAACTAACTTAGTTTCTAGGCGCTCGGTGGCCTTTTTCTCGCGTTCAAGTGCCGCTTCCGCTCTAATCATACGGGTTCTGACGGAAGAGGCTTCGTTCTTAGCCATCTCTAATTCTTGTTCCATTCTGGCGATTATCTCCTTATACCCAGTTTCCTGAGACTCTAAACGCACGGTTAACATAGCAACTTTCTTCTCCATCTCTACCCGCGTTTTATTTTCGGCTGCCATGTTGGCTTGTATATCTTGTTTTTCCTCTTTTAACAGCTTTATGTCACCTTCATATTTTTTGACGGTTTCTCTCAATTCATGAACAGTTGTCTCAGCAATAGCTGCCCGTCTCTGTTCCCCGGCGAGTTGTTT
Organism: Candidatus Parabeggiatoa sp. nov. 1; assembly: GCA_003646175.1. Taxonomy (GTDB): domain Bacteria; phylum Pseudomonadota; class Gammaproteobacteria; order Beggiatoales; family Beggiatoaceae; genus Parabeggiatoa. The sequence continues at coordinate 4,419 of QNER01000474.1, read as the reverse complement.
CCAAACTTCGTTGGCTTCCTGCCTCACACTTTTGAGTTCTGTTTCCAAACGATCACGGCTGTGTCGATTAACGGCCACTTCCTCACGGAGTTCCTTAAGGATACTTTGGGCCTGTTCATTTTTGCGAGTGGCCTCATACAAGCTTTTTTTCAAGCTATCAGCCCTTTCACGCACCTGTCCCACTTCTTCGCTCAAGCGCCTGACTTCGTTGTCTTGTTGAATGAGGTTGTGCTGAAGAATGGTTATTTGATCGCCACTACTTTTTAATTCACCAATTTTGCGGTTGAGATCAACTTGTAATGATTTTTTTTCTCTCGTTAAAGTTTCAATGATACTTTTAGCGACAGCCAGTTCGTTATTAACATGGGTAGCTTTATCTAAAGCTTCCTGACGTTGCGCCATCACTTCAAATTCGTATTGTTGATAACGTTTTTTGATAGTGTTAATTTCTTTTTGGGCAATGTCTTGAGAAGTTTGCCAAAGAATATGCAAGGATTCCATACCCATGCGTTGGACTTCGTCTGGTATGTTAGAGGGATTATCCTCAACTACCGATAAATTAATTTGTCGGGACATAGAAAATTTACCATTGGTAAAAAAAATGAAGGGGAATGGTTCATTAAGAATAGGGAATAGTTCATTAATGATTTATTATTCGATGAACAAGTTTTTTTTATGCTTAAAAATTCAATTGTTCAGTGCGCAAGTTCCTAGGGCGTTGCCCTAGGCTTTAATAAAGCGCCCTTTCAGGGCTGAGTAGTTACGAACATCGAGTATTAACTTAGGTTTTTTTGGTTATAACGGATTTTGGGGAGGTTTTCGTGTTGTGGCTTGAATGTTATCATTACCTATTACTCGACTCACAAGTTTTTCTACCTCTGTTATATAACTACAGGGATTACTTATAAAAAAGGATAAGAGCGCGACATCATCGAGAACTTGAATACCACCATAAATCAAAACAATGCCAAACATCAAACTGTCGCTTTTCAAATCGTTTCAGGTGATCTTAATTAAATCACATAACGAACTTTCGAGGTTACGATCTAATCCTTTCATAAGCAAATAATCCTGGTAGTTATCTATGTACTGGAAAAAATTATAACTGATTGATTTTAAAGTACATATTTTGGAAAAAACACTTTATCATCGAGTATTACCTATTACCAAATTCCTCCCCAAAATCCTTTACAATCAGTATTTTTATTTATTTCTACTTTAGACTTGTTCCCCAATAAACGTAACCAATTGAAAATATTATAGATTAATAATTAATAAAATCAATAACTTAGCTTATTAAGGAACAATTCTTTTGTTATATGGCTGTTAAGTGATTGATTTGATGATATTCATGTTGTTAGTGATTCTTTATATACTTCGTTCCTTTGAAAAGGATGAAAATGAAATAAGCGGTTATGCTTCATTTCAATAAGCTTTGGTGAAGACATTGAGCGACATTCGCCTTAAAAAATTACTAATCAATCCGTTAAATCCTTCAATGCGTTGTATTTCTATTATAAATTAATGAGTTATATTAAATATGACCAAATAGAATGATTGTTCATGTTTAATTTCCAATTCCCAATTCCCGATTCCCAAAGACTGTTCTGCTGAAATGAATTCATTTTTATTTAGTTTAAACTATTGTAACTACTCAAGCCCTGAAAGGGCGCTTTATTAAAGCCCAGGGCTGCGCCCTTTTCACTATTGTAACTACTCAGCCCTGAAAGGGCGCTTTATTAAAGCCCAGGGCTGCGCCCTCTCCGCCCATTTTAATGCGCAAAGACAAGGGCTTTAAATCATAAACACCTGCACCTGGGGCGTTGCCCCAGGCTATAATAATTCGCCCTTTCAGGGCTGAGCACCTGGGGCGTTGCCCCAGGCTATAATAATTCGCGCCTTCGGTGCTGAGCACTGGGGCGTTGCCCCAGGCTATTTATAATAATAAGCCCCGTTGGGGCTAAATAAACCCACGCAAGCAGGTTTTTCAAAAAACTTGGTTTATAAAGTAGTGGGATATTTGGTCTATTATTTCTTTTAACCAATATGGACAAGTAGAAAATATGACAAAAAACCAACGCCAAATATGCAATTACTTTGGGGGAATAAGCGGCATTGTGCTGGGTTTGCTCAGTCTATCCCTGTGGGCTAACACTGAGCAAACCGAAGAGGTGCCTCCCCCTCTACAACCTTGGGTTAACTGGGTGCTACACGAAACTCAGGATTATACTTGCCCTTTTAATTATAACCAAGCCCCCCCATTGCCCTCTGGTAGCAATGCAATTTCTCCTCGTCAAAAAGGAAAATTCGTTTCCCCGGTTGAAAAAGGCGGGGGGATTTGTCGTTGGCCTTCACACTTGACGCTTAACGTGAATAGCACGCAAGCCGAGTTTAGTCAACAATGGCAAATCTACGGTGCCGGCTGGATAGCGTTGCCGGGCAATGCTAAACATTGGCCTCAGCAAGTCAAAATCAATGATGAAGTTGCCTTAGTTGCAGATCGGGGCGGTGTGCCCAGTGTGTTTGCGCCCAAAGGACCGGTTACCATACGTGGGCAATTTGACTGGCAACAACACCCGGCATTTTTATCGGTGCCTGCGAACACTGGGCTAGTGGCCTTAACTGTTGACAATACCCCGGTCACTATCCCGGCACTTGATGAGCAAGGCCGTTTATGGTTACGTCAACGCGGTGCATCCGCTGACAGTGAGGCTGCTGAGGAAAACCGTTTGGATCTGCGCGTTTACCGGCATATTATCGACGATATTCCTTTGCAGCTGATCACGCGCATTGAATTGGATGTGGCTGGCCGTCACCGTGAAGTGATACTAGGCCCGGTCATGCTTGATAAACATCAAGCTATGTTCTTAGACAGTCGTTTGCCCGCCCGCTTGGAAACTGATGGTCGTTTGCGATTACAAGTGCGCCCTGGTTCATGGACTTTAATTTTGCGCACGCGCCAACAGGGCGCGCCTAACCAAATAACGCTGGCACCGTCAAAGGGGCAGTGGGTGGATGAGGAAGTGTGGGTTTTTGAGGCACGCAACGATTTGCGCTTAGTTGAAGTGCGTGGCGTAACGGCCATTGATCCTCAACAAACCGCTTTACCGCCAGCGTGGCGAAAATTTCCCGCTTACCAAGTCAAAGCCAAGGACACTTTGGAATTGGTAGAAAAACGCCGCGGTGATCCTGATCCGGTGCCGGATCAATTACAGTTAAAACGGCACTTTTGGTTAGATTTTGATGGCGAGGGCTATAGCGTACAAGATCGCATCAGTGGCACCATGACACGAGGCTGGCGTTTGGAAATGGCCGAACCGGCTGTGTTAGGCCGCGTGGCGGTGAATGGGCAAGATCAATTTATTACCCGCTTAAAAGAGGGCGGTAATACCGGTGTCGAAGTTCGGCGCGGGCAAATTGATTTGGTGGCTGACAGTCGCTTAGAGGACACGCTGAACCAAGTGCCGGCGGTTGGTTGGGCGCATGATTTTCAACAAGTGAGTGCCACACTACATTTGCCGCCGGGGTGGCGTTTGTTGAATGCCACTGGCGCGGATGATGTGCCTGATACATGGCTTAAGCAGTGGACTTTGTTGGATTTATTTATTGTCCTGATCATAGCTGCGGCTGTTGCTAAATTATGGCATTGGGGATGGGGGGTATTAACATTGTTCACAATGGTGTTGATTTACCGTGAACCTGACGCGATGTATTGGTTTGGGTTTTGGTTTTTGTTCTTAAACATCATTGCGTCCCTTGCATTGTTGCGTGTGTTACCAGCACTGGGCTGGTTTAGCCGCTTAGTGCGTTCCTATCGCAATATCTGCCTGATTACTTTATTAATCATAGCGTTACCTTTTATGATACAGCAAATGCGACAAAGTATCTATCCACAACTTGAGCGGCCATGGGCACAGTTGAATCAATCGACGGCCCCAACTAGCACAGTCGCTTATGACGACTATAATATTGATATGGCTGGTGAGGCACAGATGCGGAACGAAGAAATTGACGGATTGAACCTACGTTATGGAGCTGCCGCTAAATCTGATGAGGAGTTTCCAGCGAATGCCGTTCAGGCACCGATGCGCATGCAAGAAAGACAAAGCTTCAATGCACGTTACGGATCCGCAGCGACTGAACCCAAAAAACAGTTACGACAAATTGATCCCCATGCCCAAGTGCAAACAGGCCCGGGCTTGCCGCAGTGGGAATGGGACGGTATTGGGATGAGTTGGAGTGGCCCCGTCAAGCAAACTCAGTCGGTTCATTTGTGGTTGCTTTCCCCCGCTGTCAATAGTGTGTTAGGCGTGATGCGTGTCGTGTTGCTGTCTATCTTGATTGTACTCTTTTTATGGCTATCTTGGGGCCAACGGGCACAGTTATTGTTGAAGTCAAGAACCATTTCTCTGACGACTA
>QNER01000473.1 GCA_003646175.1 Candidatus Parabeggiatoa sp. nov. 1 | reverse complement strand
TATTTCTCATTCCTTAATATAATTTTGCAATTCTGGCCACAATTTTGGAAAACGCGCTTGCACATCCTGCGAAGTAATCAACGCCATATCTGCATACTCAAATCCGGGAGAAACGGCTTCACTGATTAAACCAAATTCTCCCGTCTCCAAAATACTCGTTTTCCAACAACCGCCCTTCACCAACAATTGCAACTGTTCGCCAGCGGCGGGATTGTTGCCAAGCCGCACCCGTTCTAACTGCCCATCAGGATGCACAATCAAATAAGTCAGCGCTGAACCGGCATGAAAATAGTGCATAATATCAGCATGATTCAGATGTAAATAACCAATCGGGCTATCATCAGTCAACATATAAAAAATAGAAGTCATCAAATAGCGCGGCGTTTGTGCGTAAGGAATGGCCTCATGCGTATACTCAGATTGATAGGTGCGTCGGAAATAACCGCCTTCTACAACATGCGGCTCTAATTGTAATTGCGTTATCCAGTCGGTTTTGTTCATAATATTTATTTCGTTTGTAGTAGTCGCTTTAGCAACTAAACCGTTTGTAGTAGTGGCTTTAGCCACTGAGGCGATAAATCGCCTACTACAAACGGGTTTGTTTGTAGTAGTGGCTTTAGCCACTGTTTGTAGTAGTGGCTTTAGCCACGGTTTGTAGTAGTGGCTTTAGCCACTGCGATAAATCGCCTACTACAAACGGGCCGAGGGCCATGATTTGAAATGCCTTGAGCCATTATGCGATATGGCCCTCAATTGGCTGGCCGTTTGTAGTAGTCGCTTTAGCGACTAAACCGTTTGTAGTAGTGGCTTTAGCCACTAAGCGTTAGGCGATAAATCGCCTACTACAAACGGGATGGCCCTCAATTAGCCCTTGCTACGCTGACTGAAACGCAGTAACGAGCTTCGCTACGATAACTTTGTCCAAACACTGTCTTAACTTGTCAGCCAGCACTTGCACATGCGGTTCAGTCAACATTGTCGTATGAGTGCCCGGCACCATAAGCACTTCAACCTGTTCGGTAGATAAACACCCCCAACCCCACGCCGGATCATCTGGAATCTCTTCTAGTATACCAAGTTCATCCTGATAAACGTCGCCAGTTTTAAACAAGGTAATTCGATTGGGATAACCGGCCGGTGGCACATAGCGCAAAAACGCGAGTTCGTCCGCTTTGATAACTTGGACAAGACGGCGAACGGTATTAATGTCAGCATCGACTGGCAATAAGTTAACGCTTTCCAAGCGTTCTTTGAGAAGTTTGTGTGCGTCGTCGGCATCAAGTGCTTGAAAATCATCAAAGGATAGCCCTAAGGTTTTCCCCGATAATGCTTCTAATATTTGAGCAATCGCTGCCATCCATTGTGCCTCATTCCAATCCAATTCAATCGGCTCACGATCCGGGCGCAAAGCCGGTAAATCCAGAATCGCAAGTAGAGCCACGGTTTGCCCCTGTCGGTGTAATTGTTGCGCCATTTCAAACGCAACCAAAGCACCAAAGGAATGGCCGCCCAAGAAATATGGCCCTTGAGCTTGAACGGTGCGTATGGCTTCAAGGTAATAGGCCGCTACGTCTTCAACACAAGTGAATGGTGCTGATTCTCCATCAAGGCCTCGCGCTTGCAACGCATAAAACGGTTGTTCGGTTCCAAGATGACGCGCTAATTGATGAAAATAGATCACGTTGCCACCGGAACCCGGCATACAAAAGAAAGGCCGTTTGGAGCCGTGTGGCTGAATCGCTACCAAGGGTGACCACGATTGGGAATCGGTTTGTTGGCGGAGAATATTTGCCAATTGTTCGATAGTGGCACCTTGAAACAGGGTTGCTAAGGAGAGATTTTTCCCCAACTGTTGTTGAATCTCAGCCATCAAGCGCACAGCCAACAGAGAATGGCCCCCTAACTCAAAAAAGTTATCTTGTACACCAACCGGGTAGACATCCAAAACCTCTTGCCAAATTTGCGCCAATTGCAATTCCAAAGCATCACGAGGTGCGACAAAGGTTTTGTCTGATGAATAATAATTTTTAACCGATAACTGAGAAAGGGCACGACGATCTATTTTGCCGTTTGGCGTAAGTGGCAAAGTATCAATTGTTACAAATGCCGAGGGTATCATGTAGTCAGGCAAGAGTGATGTTAGGAAACTGCGTAATGCTGTATTTTCAATGACTTGTCCTTGATGTGGTACGAAATAAGCGACTAAACGCTTGTCCGTCTTTGAAACTTCATGGACAATCACGGCATTTTCTGTCACAAAAGGATGTTGAGCCAACACGGCTTCAATTTCACCCAATTCAATCCGAAAACCACGAATCTTGACTTGGTTATCTATGCGCCCCAAGTATTCAATATTGCCACAGGGAAGATAACGGGCTAAGTCGCCGGTTTTGTAGAGACGTGAATTGGGGTTTTCACTAAAGGGATTTTTGATGAATTTTTCGGCAGTCAAATCAGGGCGGTTGAGGTAGCCGCGAGCTAGGCCAATACCACCGATGTGTAATTCACCCGGTACACCGATGGGAACAAGTTTTCGATGAGGTTCTAGAATGTAGATTTGGGTGTTCGCTATAGGACGACCAATGACGGGTTTAACCGGTGCGGTTGGCAAGGTACAAACTGTGGTGTCTACCGTGCATTCGGTGGGGCCGTAAACATTGTAAAAGTATGTTTTTTTAGCTTGTTGCAAGAATTGCCAAGTCAAATTATCAATTGATTCACCACCAACGAGAATAGTGTGAGGTACTGAGACAGCGTTCGTGAGTTGCCATTTTGAAATAAACAAGCCCAATTGTGATGGTGTACAGTCAAACACGTCTATTTGATGTTCCTGTAAATAAGCTAACAGTGCATCTTGATCAAATCGAATCCCATCGGGTACGATGTCCAGAATGTGACCGTGCAGGAGTTGGATAACTTGTTTCACTGAGGTATCAAATGCTAATGCTCCATTCAGGCTTACATGAAGTTGGGAATTGCTCTCAAAGGCATAGATAGCTTGATGCAATCCGGTCAAGAGATTGATAACCGAAAGATGCTGAACCATAACGCCTTTTGGTTTACCCATTGAACCCGACGTATAAATCACATAAGCCAAGTTTTCAGGGCCAACCCCACTTTTGAGATTTTCTTCAGCGAACCGTGACAGCGTTTCGACCTCAACATCTAAATAAACCACCTGCGCTTGAGTTTCTGACAGTTTCTCTTTTACATTAGATTGAGTCAACAACACCAGAACCTGTGCATCTTCTAACATAAAGGCCAAACGCTTTGCTGGATAAGCCGGCTCAAGTGGCAAATACGCACCCCCCGCCTTGAGAATGCCGAATAGCCCAATCACCATTTCAATTGAACGCTCAATGCAAATTCCTACCAAGACTTCCGGTTTGACACCCAATGTTTGCAGGTAGTGCGCCAGTTGATTAGCTTTGGCGTTTAATTCCCTATAAGTCATTTGTTGATCTTCAAACAGCACTGCCACAGCATTTGGTGTCTGTTCTACCTGAGCCTCAAACAAGTGATGGATACATTTGTCCTTGGGATAGTCGGTTTGCGTGTTATTCCACCAATATTTGATGTCGTTCACGTTCCGTCAGTAGGGGCAATTCTGAAATTCGCTCAAGAGGGTTTGCCACAATGCCTTCTAACAAGATTTTAAAATGCCCAATCATCCGCGAAATGGTGGCTTCCTCAAATAAGTCAGTGCTGTATTCTATATAACCCCCAAGTCCTTCTGGCTTTTCCTCAAGCCACAATAACAAGTTAAACTTTGCCGTGCCATTGTCAACTTCTGTTTGGCTCATTGTCCACCCTAAATCAATCGGTGGCATTGGCGATTCTAAGATAAATCCAACGACTTGAGAAAGATGCTTTGGACCAATCGATTGCTCAGGATAGAGGTATTCTAGCAGTTTCTTAAAAGGTAAATTGTTATGAGCATAAGCATCCAGCGTGACTTCACGTACCCGCGCCAATAATTGCTGGAAAGTAGGCGTACCTTTTATATCGGTGCGTAACACGAGAGTATTGAGGAAATACCCCATCAAATGTTCAAGTTCTGGCAGATTACGGACAGCAGCGACAGTATTTACCACGATGTCGTCTTGCCCAGAATAACGGTAAAGTAAAATCTTAAAGGTGGCTAGCAAGGTTATAAACAGTGTGACTCCTTCCTGTTGGCTCAGCGTTTTGAGTTCCTCAGTCAAGTTTTTGGAAAGCACTAAATACTGCTTGGATCCCCGAAAAGTGGGTGCCACTGGTTGTGAACGAACTGTGGGTAATTTTAGCGCCGGCATAGAATTGCCGAATAGGGTTTTCCAATAAGAAAACTGACTTTCAACCATTTCTGTAGACAACTGTTGCCGTTGCCAGTAAGCAAAATCTGCATACTGGATGGGTAATTTTGGCAGCAGTGGCAGTTCGCCAGTGGAAAAGGCTTTGTAGAAAACCGCCAATTCTTTCAGAAAAATAGACATAGAAACCCCGTCAATAATGAGATGATGAGTCGTTAACAATAATTGGTACTGGGTTTTGTCTATCTGCACCAAAGTTGCTCGCAGCAATGGGCCTTGACTGAGATCAAAGTGCTGTCTAGCTTCTTCAGTTGCCAGCTGTCTCGCTTTGACTTCTCGCTGTTCAAGCGGTAATTCTCTGAACTCAACGACGGGCATGTGAAACGTTGAAGGTTGCATAATATTCTGAACGGGTAGCCCATCTACCGTCGTAAACGTTGTTCGCAGCACTTCATGACGTTTGATGATTTCATTAAGGCTCTGTTCCAGTACCACTACGTTAAGTGTACTATTGATATGAACCGTATTAGATTCGTTATAAAAAGGGACATTAGGGTTAAGTTGAACGAGAAACCACAGTTGTTCTTGGTTCGAGGACAACGGTAGGTTCTGTTGTCGAGAAATGGGTTGGATAGCCGGTGCTTGTTGCAGGTTGGGTTTTTGCCAACGAAGTATTTCGATGTGGTGGGCGAGTTCGGTTATGGTCGGATAATCAAACAGGCTGGACATGGGTAATTCCACCTTTAATGTTTCGAGCACCCGGGAAATGACTTGGGTGAACAACAAAGAATGTCCACCTAATTCAAAAAAGTTGTCGTGAATCCCTATCTGTTCTAACGCCAAAACCTCAGTCCAAATAGTCGTTAGGACTTCTTCAATGGGCGTGTGGGCGGCAACCAGTTCATCTAGAGTTCTCTCGAAAGGATCGGGTGTAGGTAGGGCGTAGCGATCTATCTTGCCATTAGGTGTTAACGGGAGTTTTTCCAGCATGACAAAAGCCACCGGCACCATGTAATCGGGTAACTGTTTTTTAAGAAAGTGGTGTAATTCATTTTGTGTAGGCGCGGCTTTCCGATTGGGAATAATATAGGCGGCTAGGCGTTTGTCATCCGGATGAACTTCCCAAACGATAACGACTGCTTGTTGCACCGCAGGGTGTTTAGCCAGCACAGCTTCAATTTCTCCCAATTCAATCCGAAAGCTGCGGATTTTCACCTGCTGATCCACGCGGCCCCAAAATTCCATCATCCCGTCCTCCCGCCATTTCGCCAAATCAAAGGTTCGATACATGATGCTGCCCGGTTTGAATGGATTAGGCAGAAACCGTTTCGCGGTGAGTTCATCTCGATGCAAATAGCCCAACGCTACGCCGTCGCCGGCAATGAATAATTCGCCGATAGCACCAATGGAAACCGGCTGCAAGTGCAAATTGAGGATGTAGAGTTGAACGTTATCAGCCGCTGTTCCGATTGGAACTGACCTCGCGACATCCCGGTTTGGATCAAATTGATAAATCATGCAACCTACAGTGGCTTCCGTCGGGCCGTATTCATTATAAATCGTAATCTTGCCATCAAACCGGTTGTGGATGGCCTTCGCCAAGTCACATTTCAAGTCTTCGCCCCCCAAAATAAAGGTTTTGATGCGGGAGTCGCGCAGGTCTATTTCTTTGAGTAAGGCCAGATGGGATGGCGTGAGTTTGACAATATCCACGGCGTTGTCCTTTATGACATCAAGAATCGCTAGGCCGTGGGCGGTCACATCTTCGGGGTACATAACAATCGTACCCCCGGAAATCAGTGGCGTATACAGCGAGGTCACTGTTAAATCAAAGGAAAGGGACGAGAATAGCGGAAAATGCCGAATCTGTTCGGTGACATACTGCTTCTTTGCCCACCAGACATAATTGAGTAAAGCGCGGTGATGAATCATGACTCCTTTCGGTTTGCCGGTAGAACCCGAGGTATAAATAACATACACCAAATGAGAAGGTGTCACCTCACTGACGGGATTTTTATCAGAGAAATTGGGTAACGACGTTTCCAAGCAGACAATCTGGGCTTGATGTTCAGGCAATCCTTCAACTAATCTTTTC
>QNER01000472.1 GCA_003646175.1 Candidatus Parabeggiatoa sp. nov. 1 | reverse complement strand
GTTACAATTATTAATCCTTTATTATATACAATCCCTGTAGTTATTGTTGTCCCCGCAATTCCTTCGATGCGGGGATTGGTTTCTCTTCACCTCGCGTGCGTGAATCCCGCCCGTGTCATCCTATAGCTTTTCAGATAAATAATTTCAACCTTCAAGGTTTTGGAAACGCTTTACGGTTTTGCCCTAAATATTTTTCTGAACGTCTATATAGCTTTTCAATTATCAATCCCACGCTTTTTCTAGAAAAACCTTTGCGTGGAAATCAATTATTAATCAAAACCTTGAGATTTTTTACAAGGCTAACCGATTTATCTGACAAGCGATATAACCACAGGAAGTGTTTCTATGCAGGAGCCTGCTTACCCCGATGTTCCCTTCGATCGTGCTGTTGAATCCCTTAAAACCCCGCCTTTTTCAAGAGAAGCTGAACAATCCGTCCTAGGCGGCTTGATGCTCAGTAATGAGGCGTGGATTTCCATTGCAGATATGCTAACTGAACTGGATTTTCATCTCCCTGAACATCAAATTCTCTTTCGCGCCATAAAATCATTGTCTGAAGAAAGCAATCCTTGTGATCCAGTGACTTTGTCAGAGTGGTTACAAAGACACAACCAACTGAATGCCATTGGTGGTGGTACTTACTTGGGATTACTGGCAGGCAATACGCCCAGTGCTGCGAATATTATGGCCTATGCCGAAATTGTGCGAGAACGTTCCATTTTGCGTCAATTGGTGCGCGTGGGTACAACGATTGCCGACAGTGCTTTTAATACCCAAGGGCGTAATAGCGTCCAATTGCTTGATAATGCAGAAAAAATGGTATTTGAAATCGCGGAACTTGGGGCCCGCGGGCAAAGGGGGTTTGTCAAGATTGATAAGGTACTCACCGAAACCTTGAATCGCATAGATCTACTTTCGCAGCAAGAAGGCACGATTACTGGCATCCCGACGACATTTACGGATTTCGATAAACTCACTTCTGGGTTACAACGTTCTGATTTGATTATCGTTGCTGGTCGACCGTCTATGGGTAAATGTATTGCCAGCGATAGTCAAATAGTGCTTGCCGATGGCAGTCTGGCTACCATAGCAGAAATTTATCAACGCCAAAAAGCACAATTACTCACCTTAGGACAAGATCATCAATTTTATTTGACGCATCCCATTGATTTCATTGACGATGGCATCAAGCCAGTCTTTCGAGTAACAACTCAGCTAGGTAGAAGTATCGAAACCACATTGACGCATCCATTTTTAACCATTCAAGGCTGGCGAACACTGTCAGACATTTCAGTTGGGCAGAAAATCGCTGTGCCTAGAAAAATAAAGGTGTTTGGCAATGAGACATTAAAAACCTGTCAAATCAAACTATTAGCCTATTTAATAACAGAGGAGACAACCAATAGTCAACTTCGTTTGACTCATAGTCATTCCCAAATACAACCAGATTTTATTGAAGCTGTTGAACAGTTACAAATAGAGATGCCCGCCTGTCATAACCCGGCTGCCATGGGTCAAAATGCTCAAAATCCTATTACGTTATGGTTAGAAGAATTGGGTTTATGGGGTAAAAAAGCACACAGTCAATTTATTCCACCTATTATTTTTAAATTACCAGCTCAGCAAATGGGCCTGTTTTTAAATCGCCTGTTTGCAAAAGAGGGTTGGGCTTGTGTACTGGCCAGTGGACAAGCTCAATTAGGTTACTGTAGTGTGAGTGAAAAACTTATCAGACAAATTCAACATCTTCTGTTGCGTTTTGGGATTATTGCAAACATTAAAAAACGGACGATTAAAGACAAAAACTCACTGAGTAAAGCGTGGCAACTTGACATGACTGACACACGAGCCATTCAGATTTTTATTGATAAAATAGGTATTTTTACCAAAGAACAACAAGAACCTGCGATTTCTAACAGAACCTATCAAACCAATAATGAAGTACTAAAACCAATCGCGCAAGTAAAAGGTGATAGTGAAATTTATTGGGATGAAATCAAAACGATTGAACCGACAGGCTTTAAACAAGTTTATGATTTGACTATCCCTGATACTCATAATTTTGTCGCCAATGATGTTTGCGTGCATAATACCTCATTTGCGATGAATATTGCTGAACATGTCGCAGTGGAAAAGCAAATCCCAGTCGCTGTATTTAGCATGGAAATGTCTGATGAACAATTAGCCATGCGCTTAATTTCATCCTTGGCAAACGTTAATCTACAAAGTGTGCGTACTGGCAAGTTGAATGATGATGAGTGGAATAAAATTACCAATGCCATCAGCCAGCTAGAGCAGGCCCCGTTATTTATTGATCAAACCCCCGCTTTAAACCCAACCGATTTACGAGCAAGAGTACGTCGTTTGGCGCGTGAACAAGGCCAATTGGGCCTCGTGGTGATTGACTATTTGCAATTGATGCAAGTGCCTGACAGTAAAGACAATCGTACCAATGAAGTTTCTGAAATCTCACGTTCTCTTAAATCATTAGCCAAAGAATTGAATGTGCCAGTTATGGCGTTATCGCAACTGAATCGTAGTTTAGAGCAGCGTAGTGATAGACGGCCTAAAATGTCAGATTTACGTGAATCTGGTTGTCTGGCAGGGGATAGTTTAGTGACTTGTGCTGATACAGGAATCCAAGTGCCAATTCGTGACTTGGTAGGGCGGAATGATTTTACCGTTTGGGGACTTAATACGCAGACGATGCTGTTAGAGCGGGCTCAAGTTAGTCGGGCTTTTTGTACTGGCATAAAACCCGTCTTTCGTTTAACAACTCGGCTAGGACGTACCATTCGCGCGACAGGTAATCATAAATTTTATACAGCTAAAGGCTGGCAACGTTTGGATGAACTGAAAAAGAATGATTATCTCGCTTTGCCGCGTCGTATCCCTGCGCCCAAAACAATAACCCCTAAAACGGATGCCGAACTCGCTTTATTAGGGCATCTCATTGGCGATGGCTGTACCTTGCCGAGACACGCCATACAATACACGACACGAGAAAAAGACTTGGCAGAATTGGTGGCACAATTAGCAGTAGAAGTCTTTGGCAGTTTTATTGCGCCGCGTATCAATGCAGAACGTAACTGGTTTCAAGTGTATTTGGCTTCAACACGTCAACACACGCATGGTGTCAGAAGTGTCATTAGCGAATGGTTAGATAGATTGGGCATTTGGGGATTACGTTCTTATGAAAAACGAGTGCCTAGACCCGTTTTTCAGCAATCAAATGAGGCTATTGCGACATTCGTGCGGCATTTGTGGGTGACAGATGGTTGTATTCGTTCCAACAAAATTCATCCAAATGTTTATTATGCAACCAGTAGTCAACTTCTTGCCCTTGATATTCAATCGTTGTTGCTCAGGTTAGGCATCAATGCACGAGTGAAGACAGTGCCGCAACCTAACAAAGGCCGGGATCAGCACCACGTTATCCTAAGCGGACAACCCGATATACTGCGTTTTGCCAATTTGGTGGGAACTGTAGGAGAATATAAGACAAAATCGCTTGCACAGGTGCGTGATTTTTTCATCGCACGAGTCGCTAATACCAATCGTGATATTATTCCCAAGATGGTATGGCAGCAATATGTCAAACCCGCTATGCGAAAGCGAGGTATCACGCAGCGTCAGTTATATGCTGAACTGGGAATGGCCTATGCGGGTACCGCTCTATTTAATCAAAATCTGTCTCGTGAAAGAGCAGCTCGCATTGCTAAAATCGTTGGTTCTAATCAACTTAATCAGTTAGCGCAAAGTGACATATATTGGGATAGGATTGTTGCTATAGAACCTACTGGTGAAGAAGAGGTTTTCGATTTAACGGTTCCGACTGTGCATAATTTTATAGTTAATAACCTTACAGTTAGTAATAGCATTGAGCAAGACTCAGATTTGATTGTCTTCATTTACAGAGATGAAGTTTACAACGACAACAGTCCCAACAAAGGCATAGCTGAAATTATCATTGCGAAACAGCGTAATGGGCCAATTGGCACATTCCTTATGACTTTCAGGGGAAATACCACCAAATTTGAAAACCACATATCCAACGACTCTTATTTTGGAGAATGAGCAAGATGACCCGTCCTACTCGTGCTTTCATTGATACAGCTGCTTTGCGTGCTAACTTGCAACAGGTAAGAGCGTGTGCCCCAACACAGCGCGTGATGGCCGTCATCAAAGCCAATGGTTATGGTCATGGTGCCCTCAAAGTTGCCAACGCGCTTGAAGCCGGTGTTGATGCTTTTGCGGTGTGTTGTCTTGACGAAGCACTTCATTTGCGGGAAGGTGGCATTGACCAACCTATTGTTTTGCTTGAAGGTTTTTTTAATAGTGACGAATTACCGGTGATTGCCACCCACGAATTACAAGTAGTTATCCACACGCTCACGCAATTTGAACACTTCGTCAAAGCAAAACTGAATAAACCGGTTAATGTCTGGTTAAAGGTTGACACGGGCATGCATCGTTTGGGATTTGCACCCAATGAAATTGAACCCATTTATAAATCTCTTAAACAATGTCAACAGGTAACACAGCCAATACGTTTAATCAGCCATCTTGCCTGTGCCGATGATCGTCAAGATGATACCACTGAACAACAAACTCGGGTCTTTATGGCACTTGCTAGACATCTGAATCTCGAAGCGTCATTAGCCAATTCCGCCGGCATACTGGGGTGGCCTCATACTCATGCCGATTGGGTACGGCCGGGGATTATGTTGTATGGTGTTTCGCCGTTTCTTGATGAAGTGGGGAAAGCAGTTGGATTACAACCGGTGATGCAATTACAATCAGCCTTAATGAGTGTTAAACGTTGCCGTCAAGGTGAAGGCATCGGCTATGGCGCAACTTGGCGTTGTCCGCAAACCATGCTCATTGGGATAGTTCCAATTGGCTATGCCGACGGCTACCCGCGCCATGCGCCTTCCGGAACCCCGGTGCTGGTGAATGGCAGACGTGTACCACTCATAGGACGAGTGTCCATGGATATGATAACGGTGGACTTGCGTAGCCAACCAAATGCCCGAATTGGTGATCCGGTGGTGTTATGGGGGAAAAATTTGTCAGTAGAAGTCATTGCTAATCTCGCGAACACGATTGCTTATGAATTACTTTGTCATGTGATCAGTCGTGTCAAAATGCTTTAATTGTGCTGTGCAAACTCCAGCATCCGTTGATACTGTCGATTTGTTCCTTAATAAGACGCGATTTTTTTAACACAGAGTTCACAGAGTCACACAGAGTCACACAGAGCCCTGTTAGTTATTTAATCTCTGTGAAACTCTGTGTATCTCTGTGCCTCTGTGTTGAAAGAAAACTTTTTAGCAACCTTACATTAAATCTTCGACTTGTCCCTTAATAAGACGCGATTTTTTTAACACAGAGTTCACAGAGTCACACAGAGTCACACAGAGTCCTGTTAGTTATTTAATCTCTGTGAAACTCTGTGTACCTCTGTGCCTCTGTGTTGAAAGAAAACTTTTTAGCAACCTTACATTAGCTCATACAATTCTATGTTAACTCCTGTCATTCTCTCAGGCGGCGTGGGGAGCCGCTTATGGCCATTATCCCGCGAACATTACCCCAAACAACTATTAGCCTTAGTCGGCGACAATACGTTGCTACAAAATACGGTGATCCGATTGGATGGATTGGCCGACAAATCCGCACCGTTGGTCGTGTGCAATGAAAGCCACCGTTTTTTGGTGGCGGAACAATTACGCAATATAGGCGTATCCCCGGCACGCATTATTCTTGAACCCGTCGGACGCAATACCGCGCCTGCGGCCGCAGTGGCTGCGTTAGCCGCACTCGCCCATGATCCAGATGCTCTATTATTAGTGCTACCGGCCGATCACCTGATTGCCAATGCGGCCGCATTTCGTGAAGCGGTGACTGCCGGTGTGCCCTTAGCACAAGCAAACTACTTGGTGACTTTTGGTATCGTCCCCAACTGCCCTGAAACGGGCTATGGTTACATCAATGCCGTTGATGCTATAGAAGACACAGCGGCCTTAGCAGTAGAACGCTTTGTCGAAAAACCCAATCTTGAGACAGCGCAACAATATGTCAACGCCGGCGAGTATTACTGGAATAGCGGCATGTTTTTGTTTAAGGCCGCACAATATTTAAAAGAATTAGAGGCCTTTGTCCCTGACATTGCGGGAGTCTGTCGCCTAGCGATTGATAACGCTTTGGAAGATAAAGACTTTCTCCGTTTAGATGCCGCTTCATTCAAAGCCAGTCCTAACGATTCTATTGACTATGCGGTCATGGAAAACACTAAAGCAGCCGCTGTCATTCCGTTAGAAGCTGGCTGGAATGATGTCGGCGCATGGTCATCATTATGGGAAGTCAGCGAGCAAGATAGCGATGGCAATGTGATATTAG
>QNER01000471.1 GCA_003646175.1 Candidatus Parabeggiatoa sp. nov. 1 | reverse complement strand
TATGAAGAACACGCTGACCTTGTTGGCGCACAAAATATTTTAGAACGATTTCTCAGCGGACAATATGGTGCCGCTTTCAAAGCTGATTGAATACTATTAAATACCATTCAATAAGTAACTATACTATAAAATGTTTGTCAAAAGACCACGTTATCATTCGTTTCAGGCGGTTATCATTCGTTTCAGGCGAACTTTGTACGAGAGGGCCGCGTGATGATTGAAATGTGTTTGAAGTAAAAGTTTTTCTAGAAAAACTTTTACCTCAAACATTGTCAAGTTAAATCCCAAATTTTTAGCGTTTTATCCCAAGAGCCAGAAACAACTGAACAACCAGATGGTTTACTGCCACTGTACTGACAAAATATGTATGCCTTTGCAACGTTTGCAATAGTTGGTCCTGATTTAAATCCATAATTTTTCGGGTATTCTCTCTGGCCGCCGAAATGGCTTGATGGCCGTGGGGCGTTACCGCAACTGTGGTGATCCAATGCGTATGTCCAGTTAATGTGTACTATTCATTGTTTGGCCGCGTGTTGGCTAACGCCCAAATCTTATTAAAACAAACGGATACTATCCCTAAGAAGGGATAGCATCCGTAACATTTTCTTGGGGATTGGGAATTGGGAATTGGTGTTCTATAAATTGGGAATCGGGAATTGGGAATTGTTCATTAAGATTAAAAGAGGTCCAAACTGAAAAATCTTTGCTCCTAGCAAAAATAACCAAGTTTTGGCCCCATTTCAAATACACAATACTGATAATCACTTATAAAAAATGTGTAAAATTAGTGGCCCATTCTAAGAGTCATTGATTTTTAATACCTCCACTGCTTTGTAGGGACCACCCATGTAGCGGATTTCCCGAGGGATATCGCTTCGATAATGATCGAAACGATTTAAAAAATGGCCAAAATCTAACAAAATAAGGAGGACAAGTTATGGGCATGCCAGCCGCTAGACTCAGTGATATGCATACCTGTCCAATGGTAACAGGCGTGGTGCCTCATGTCGGTGGGCCTATTGCTTTGGGAGCCCCCACCGTTATGATTGGTGGTTTGCCTGCGGCGACATTAGGTGATATCGCCATTTGTGTCGGGCCGCCGGATACGATTATTAAGGGTTCTGCTACTGTCATGATAGCCGGTAAACCCGCCGCCCGACTCGGTGATAATACTGCACATGGGGGTGTAATTGTGCTGGGTTGTCCTACAGTGCTAATCGGGGGATAACGCACTGGGGTCGTTGAATGGGATTAATTAAAATCAATGAGTTACGTTTATAAATACCATTTATTTTAAAATTGTTAAACCCCCTGATTTTTATCTTGACAATGTCATATTATCATTCGTTTCAGGCGAACTTGGTACGAAAAAACTTGGTTTATGGGAAGGAGTACAAGGCGAACCTTGTACGAAAAAACTTGGTTTATGGGAAGGAGTACAAGGCGAACCTTGTACGAGAAGGCAGCGTTATCATTCGTTTCAGGCGAACCTTGTACGAGAGGGCTGCGTGATGATTGAAATGTGTTTGAGGTAAAAGTTTTTCTAGAAAAACTTTTACCTCAAACATTGTCAAGTTAAATCCCCAATCATCATGGTATGGAACTTTCCGCTTTATTGCACAAACTGTGACATCGTCGAAGCAATGTGCGTAACATCAGTAAGTAAGTGCTGAAGCACATATTATCAGGTATTTTTCCTGAAACTTCAGTGCTTGCGCGGGGGATTGTCCCTACCAACTATCGTGTCATGTAGGGGCAATCCTTTATGGTTGCCCCTTCGATATTGGCTTATCGATAAATACCCGAAAATTTATGCTTTTGTACTTATGCCCTTGCAACGTTTGCAATAGTTGGCCATGATTTAAATCCCAACTTTTTCGGGTATTCTCTCTGGCTGCAGAAATGGCTTGATGGCCGTGGGGCGTTACCGCAACTGTGGTGATCCAATGCGTATGTCCAGTTAATGTGTACCATTCATTGTTGGTCCTCGTGTTGGCTAACTCCCAAACCTTCTGGCTTTGTATCCCTATTAAAACAAACGGATACTATCCCTAACAAGGGAGCGCATCCGTAAAATTCTCTTAAAACAAACGGATACTATCCCATCGAGGGAGCGCATCCGTAAAATTCTCTTAAAACAAACGGATACTATCCCATCGAGGGAGCGCATCCGTAAAATTCTCTTAAAATTTAAAAAAAAAACGGATACTATCCCTAAGAAGGGATCGCATCCGTAAAATGGGTTTCAATTCAAATTCAAAATTGGTATAACAACGACTCCGGTGACGCGATTATAACCCCCCCAAGCGTACCTTTTTCTTCCCTCGTTGACCTACTCTATGCACATAACTTTTTAAGCCATTGATTTTTCGCAAGACGCACCATTACATGATCCTGATTGATGGCATGGTGGGCAAGCGGGCAACACGATTTTGGGCGCCCGCTTACCCACCCTACGAAGACTTGTGTGCATAGAGTAGCTCGTTGACAGGCCCAGACTTTTAACGTTTTATCATGAGAAGCCGAGATGAGATGAGAACTGGGGTGATAAAAATTGTGAATTGTGAATTGTGAATTGTGAATTGTGAATTGGGCACTGGGGCCCTTCAATGGGATTGATTCAAATCAAGAAATGACAGAAGGGCAACCATATTCGAGGCAAAAGTTTTTTTAGAAAAACGGATTTTGAGAAAGGATTGCCCCTACAAACCGTCATCTTGCGTAGGGGCAATCCCTTGTGGTTGCCCTCGCGCAAGCCCTTGAATTTTAATATTTCCCACTCAACGACCCCAGTGCCGTGAATTGTGAATGAAAAACTAATTCATAACTCATTGTTTTTCATAACGCGGAACCAAAACGGTGAAAATGATTCTTGCCCATATAGAGTCTTTTTATCAGCCTAGATGAGAACCGTCAGGCGTTATGGCGAGTGTACTAGTCATCCCTGTATGGCCACGATAGGTATGGAGATGGGTCAGTGAAATTGACATGGTTAAGGAATTTGCACAGTAAATTGGCCGGGGGTACTAATTATCTCACGCTTTAGGAGTGAAGGCGCAAAGTTTGGTCGTCCCTACAAACCACTCGAGGGGTTCTAACCGTGGGAATCGGGAATTGGGAATCGGGAATTGGGAATTGTTCATTAAGATTAAAAGATGTCCAAACTTAAAAATCTTTGGCCCTAGGGGGGGGCCAAGTTTTGGGCCCCAATTCAAATACCCAATACTGAAAAACACTTATAAACTATAAATGAATGTAGTGACCCATTCATCGATTCATTGATTTTTAATACCTCCACTGGTTTGTAGGGACTACCAAGGTGGTGAAACATCCGGATAAATCGTTTATTGGTCGTGTGGCACGCGGGTTTGAGTTTATGAGTTATCGTTTCGATGGCGAGTCCAGTCACAACAGTGTGCATATTGGCGGACAATCATGGCAAAATCATTTAGTACGCTTGGTTCATTAATCATATTAGAGTTGTCCGAAAATAAGGGTTTTGTACATTTAACTCATTGTTTTTATGGGTTGCCCCCAGGTTTCACCGCCTATTCGAGGCTAAAGTACTTTGAGCTAAACTTTAGCCTCGAATTCACATTTTCAGGCTAAAGTACTTTGAGCTAAACTTTAGCCTGAAAACCCCTACGGGGTTGAGACAAATAAATTTATTTACGGACAAGTCTATTGGTATGGCAAATTATTATCCTAATTCCCAATTCCAAATTTCCAATTCCCGCTTAGTCAAGTTTGCCAACTTTTTTCTTTCTAAAAATTTTCTGTGGAGGTAGACGAATATTTAGGGTTTCGTCAATGACTTCGGTATCATGTGCTATATCATAAGGTTTGTATTGCCCGACTGAATAAACGGCCACCGATTCAAGTGCGGGAGTGACTAACCAACAAGATTTGACACCTAGTGCAAAATACGCCTTGAATTTGGGAAAAATGTCATTAAACCCTTGTGTGGGTGAAAGAATTTCAATCGCCAAAGAGGGCATTTTTGACATTTTGACAATGTCTTCACGAGGATTAGGTTCATAAGTCTCTTCATAAAGAGATATATCTGGTTTGAGTTCTTCTTTTACTTTCAGTCCAAACTGGCTTAAATCGGTTTGACTCACATCCAAACTTAATTCAACAGCTATGGTGAAATTCTCATCTGGCAATAAACGAGTTAATTGCGCTTGGATAAGGCTGTGATTGAGTGAACCCAGGTTTTGATACTCATATTTCTAGATCGATCATTGTTTTCTCTTAATAGTTGAATACAATTCTTTTAACATATCAAATAATAATGAACATTCAACCCGCAAGTCTGTTGCCCGCAACGAAGTGAAGTCCAGCAATGATCCGAGGGGTTGGGGGCGTTGGTTCGATTTTTTCCCTAGGTTTCACCTAGGGCTATTCACATCCCCTTCGCTTCGGGGTTGAGAAATTTTTTCCGATTCACATTCAACCCTCCGGTGTTGAGAACGTTGGTTCTTGTCTGCTAAGAAAATAGAAATGCGCCCTTGTCAAAGAGTGGGGGCGGTTGGATATTGTTTGTTACCATTGCTTGAGTTACCATAACACACCTATTTCTTTAGCCGCTTTCAGTCACTATAGATTTTCAGATAACTAATTTCAAAACAGCAAGCCAACACTTACCACCTATCAGTTTCTCAATAAGCACAGAAATTTCGTACAACGAATGGGCGAAAAAAACGAATTACGAAATGGTGAACTCAACGTAAGTGCTTAGAATTCAACGTGAATTTAATTCGTTTATTTCGCAAATTCGTGGTACTCAACTAAACTGATAGGTGCTAAGCAAGCCAACAGCTAAGTTTCGACAGGCAGCTGTTGCCTAAAGGGTACTGCAAGAAGATTAGTAGGCTTTAGCTGACGATAGCTTTTACTTAAGGATTTATCCCCAGGTTCTTTGAAAATAATTATCTGAATTCGCTGCGAGCCATGGATTTTGATCCGTCTCTGGCAGCGAAAGCACTTTTTTCAATTAGTGAAAGCCGTAGTAAAGTCATAGGGAAACGATTCTATCCCGAGATCGGTGCGTGTTTACTACCAGCCATAGCCTTTCATCCTGCTTTACCCTGAGCAAAGACGTCCATTTTGCATGGACGCTTAATGAAGTAACTCGTAGCGAAGTGACACTATTTAATAACACAAAATCTAAAATGCCTTACACTCAAAAAAATCTCTACTTCACTGTCACCACCCCCCTTGGTAAAGACAAACTGTTATTCAAAAGTCTGCAAGGGGAAGAGTCCATTTCCGATTTATTTCACTTTAATGTGGAAATGCTGTCCGAAGCTAAGGACTTGGATTTTGAGAAAATTATTGGTAAAAATATGACGGTGAACATGAAATTTGCCAAGGATCATCAACGCTATTTTAACGCGGTTGTCACCCGCTTTGTGCAAGCCGGCAGTGATTCTCGCTTTACTACCTATCATGCCGAGTTACGCCCGTGGTTTTGGATACTCACTTTAACCAAGGATTGTAAAATTTTCCAAAACATGAAAGTCCCTGATATTATTAAAAAAGTGTTTGATGATTTAGGGTTTAAAGGAGACGATTATTATCGGGATGCGCTCAAAAAGACTTATGAAATACGCGAATATTGTGTGCAATATGAAGAAACTGCCTTTAATTTTGTGTCGCGTTTAATGGAGGATGAAGGCATTTTCTATTTTTTTGAGCATACCGAAAGTCAACATGTCTTGGTATTAGCGGATGATTTGGATACCCATAAAAATTGCCCCACCATCAGCACCGCTCGTTTTTGGCAAGTCACCACTGAAGCACCGCCTGAGGATGTCATTACTGAATGTCGCTTGTCACAACAAGTCACGGTGGGCAAATATGCAGTGGATGACTTTAATTTTGAAACGCCCACCACTGATTTATTGACGTCCGTTACCGGGGAAAGCGGCAAAATGCGTATCTATGAATATCCCGCCGGTTATAGTAAAACCCAACAAGGTGAGAAGATAGCGCAACGCCGTATAGAATCTTACGAGTGGAAAGATAAATTACTAGATGGGCAGGGACATTGTTTTGGTTTTGTGGCTGGCTATAAATTTAAGTTAACGGAGCATTCAGCCCAAAATTTCAATGCCAACTATGTCTTGCGCTGGGTATCGCATTCTTTGTCTCTAACACATTATGCCAATTCTTTTCAAGCCTTTCCGGCGGAGGTGCCATTTCGGCCCCCTATCGTTACCCCTAAACCGAGAATTCACAGTACCCAATCGGCTCTTGTGGTGGGTAAAAAAGGTGAAGAGATTTTTACCGATAAATATGGGCGTATCAAAGTCCAATTTCACTGGGATCAGGAAGGCAAAAACGATGAAAAGAGTTCGTGTTGGATACGAGTCAACCAAAGCTGGGCGGGTAAAACT
>QNER01000470.1 GCA_003646175.1 Candidatus Parabeggiatoa sp. nov. 1 | reverse complement strand
TCGACGATGTCACAGTTTGTGCAATAAAGCGGAAAGTTCCATACCATGATGATGTTTGATGAAAGGGCTTGCGCGGTGGGGCGAACAAAGTGGGGCTTTCGCTACGGATTGCCCCTACAATATCTCACTCTGGACTCTCGATCGAGCGTTGTGCGTCATAAGAGTTTTTAAATGAAATGCGAAGACCGTTGTTTGCTATTCGCGATTTGAGATTATTTACTGGCCGTTAAATAGAAATGCGAAGGTCGTTGTTTGCTATTCGCGATTTGAGATTGTTGCTGGCCGTTAAATAGAAATGCGAAGGCCGTTGTTTGCTATTCGCGATTTGAGATTGTTGCTGGCCGTTAAATGAAAGGGGCAACCGCGAGGAATTGCTCTACAATGTCTGACTAAATGTATGTAAATTATTTATGGTTGCCCCTCTGGACTCATTTTGAAGCGTTGTAGATAAAAATCCTTTTTTATAAATAATCCTTGTAGTTATGATTGGTTTATCCGCAGCGATTATCCTTTCGAGGTAGTTATTGTTTTGTAATAGCAGCGGGAAAATAGAAATGCGTCCATTTCGGTTCACAAGTCATTGACGGATAATCCGTGAAGTTATTTTATGATTTCTTTGAAGCAAGAGGATTTTACTATGCACCGTTATTTTTTTTTTAGCCTTATCTTTTCAATTGTTTTAATCCCTATTCACGCGACGAGTTCCCCCTTACCCGATGTTTCGCAACTGTTGCACCAGTGCGAAAAACATTTTCAAGCCAACCGTTTGACGATCGGTAGGGGCGGGACAGCTTTGGCGTGCTATCAAGAGGTGTTGGAAAAATACCCAACCAATGCTGAAGCGTTGGCGGGCTTAGAAAACATAGAGGCGCGTTATGCGAAATGGGCGAAAAAAGCTTTGGAGAGGGGGCAAAAAAACCAAGCCAAGCGCTATTTAGATAGTTTACGCAAAGTCAATCCAGATTCACCGACATTGGTGAAGTTAAAAGTGCGGTTGGCTGCGACTTCAACGTCCCCACCAGTGACTTCGGCATCGTCCAGTGAAGCCATCCTTCAAAGGAAGGCGCAGATAGTTGATGTTGGGAAAATTTACGAATTAATCAATACCACCAATTGTTTAACATGGCCTCGTCCTGACATGAAAAAGAAAGGCGGTAAAAATGGTTGGGGTTCGTTTTATCCCAAAAAAGGTGACACTGGAATCGTCGTAGCGGAAAAACAACATTGTCGTGCGGGTAACACTGGTTTTGACGACAGCATATATATTTTAAAGGTGGGTCAATACTATGTACCCATTTCAAGTACAGGGGCTCTGGTTGTGATCTCAGAGAATAGTACAACGAATGAATAGCACAACGGTTGTGCGAAGAAAGAGGCTTGACAATATGTCTTTATTTAAATTCATGCTGTATTGTTTATTTGTATATCTAAGCATCGTGGGCTTACCGGTACATGCGCAACCGGTGGCTAACCCTGAAACCACCGATTCCACTATCACCGTGACACCGCAATGGATTGAAGAGCAGCGGCAGGTGATAACGAAAGCACAGGCGGCATTGCAAGCTAACAAGCAAGCACTGCCGAAAAAAATCAGCAACCAAATGTTGGAAGAAGCCGCTTCGCTGCGGCAAGCCGCTAATCAAAAGGTAGAAGAACTGCGCGTGCAGCGTGTGGAACGCCAAAGTGTTCAAGACAATCTGGATAAAAAAACCGCACGTCTCACTGAGTTCCAAACAACATTAAACCAACTCACCCAATTTCCGCGTGCGGAGCAAACGCTTGCCCAAAATAAACGAATTTCAGCTGTGAAGAAGGACGTGGCTTTGTACAAACAGGCAGTTGAACTGGAACAACAATCTATCGAACTGTTCAAAACGCAGACTGAATTGGCGATCAAGCAAACCCTTTTCGCTATTGAGTGGCATAGTCAATTGCAAACCGTGCAGCAAAATAATTGGCTTAAAGAACAGAAGCAAGTGATAGCCGATGCCCAAACGGCACTGGATCGCCAGCAAGAAACCTTGCAGACTGCACAAGCAGAACTGCCCAATAAAATCGCTACGCTGGAAACGGCCGAATCCACGTTTGAAATATTGAAAAAACAGTTTGAAAAAGCAGCTTTGGATAAACAGATAGCAGCACTTGAAGTCAAAAATCTGGATTTAGAACGCCAAAGTGCCCAAACCAATTTAGATAACCAACTAAAAAACTTCAGGGAACCAGAAGAAAAACTGGAAAATCTTCGTAAAACGCCGCCCGTCGAAGAAGAGCATAAGCTTTTACACGAGAAAAGAATTGCAGTGTTTGATAACAAGATTGAACTGCAAAAACAGGCACTGGAATTGGAACAACAACAGTTTGATATTCTCAAGCTGCGCCTCGAACAAGCCCACAAACGGTTAGCACTCTCGACTCAGTGGTACGATAAATTACAACCGGTGTATCGGCACAGTCAAAAGCAAGCGTTAAAAAAGCAGATTCAACAGGAGCGGCAGCGTTATGTGGATCGTGCAGCTAAGTTACGCCAGCAATTGGACTTGATACCGGCTTTGGAGGAAAACATTGCTCGACGTTATCTGCTGGGAGTCCAAATCCAAAAAAACCATGAGTTGGCTGACTGGGTTGGGCGTCAATTAGAGATTCGGGATATCCAAGAGCAACTCCAGCGGTGGCAAAAAATGGCCAAAGCGCTACAAGAAAACACGAATACGGCGGTTTTTCACAGCCAACTTGACAATACCAAAGCTGTCATCACCGAACTCAACGCATTATTACCAAAAATCCAAGCGTCAGAAGTCTTGCTGCAAAGTAAAATGGCCTTTTTGGAAGAACAACAGGAACTGGTTAAAGAGCGGCGCGACATCTTCAGCGGTAATGCGTTGAAAGAAAATACCAAAGCTCAAAAACTGTTGACAAAACTTAAAAGTATTTTACAGCAAGAATTAGAACAAATACCGCCGTTGCTGAAGGAAGGAAACGAGTTGCTCGCGCTGCTCGAAAATAGCTATAAAGACAACATGCACCGTGCCCTGTTGAGACAGCGGGTTTTGCCAGAAAGTGCGGTTCAATGGTGGAGTTTACTCAAAGAAGTGGGTACGATCCCAAGTCTCATCATGCAGCTGTTACAACACACTTGGCGCGGTTTTACCCAAGCCTTTCAACAAACCAGTAATCAACGCTGGTTTCTCCTCTGCATTGTCACGCTGGTTTGGTTAAGTGTCGTGCTTGGGGTGAGTGCGTGGACCACGCGAATATTTGAAGGCCGCGGCGAGGCGCGCAGCCGTTTGGTAGAACATTTGGTGGTAGGATTACGTCTGTTGCATAAGAATATTCTGAGCATTGCTGTCACAGGTGTGTTTTTACTATTCATCTGGCTGACGCTGCCGAATCAATTAAGCACCCTTGTCACCCTGTTCCTGTTATTAACGTTTTTAGGTGGCAAACTGCTTATTAACTTGTCTGAGTTGTTATTAGGGGACAGCACCGGAAATCAGATACGCAGTTTAAATAAACTCAGTTTTTTCAATAAACGCGGTTTTTTACCACGATTTGATCGAGTTTTGGCGACGTTCCTATCAGTACCCGATCTCAAATCTCAAAACACAATCAAGCTCTATCGGCAACTGCGTTGGACTATTATTGTCTTAGGCCTATTGACCGTCATTACCGCTTTGAGCCATCTGGAACATAAAGGGCAAGTCAGGCTTTCTTTAACGGCTCGCGATCTGATTGACAGTGTGTTCATGGTTTTGTTGTCTTTGACCATACTCCCCTTCATGCGTGTGCGTCAGCTCATACTGACTTGGGTGGGAACTCGTACCGAGGGCTATTGGCTATTGGTGATTAAGCTTATCACTTTATTATTGCCGGTTGCTATTTTGGCGGTTTCGATATTAGGGGTGGTAGGCTATATTAGCCTTGGCTGGACAGTTGCCAGCTATTTGAGCGTCTTTTTGCTGGTGTTGACGGGCTGGCTTATTGCTCGTGGTTTCCTCAATGATTTAATGATCTTATGGAAAAACTTGGTTTTAAAACACAGTCATTATGGTTCGCTGTGGGCGGAAGACCTTATTCCTTTAGGGCATAAATTGCTCTCACTGGTGCTGTTTGGGTTGGCTGTGATAGCACTTATGTGGCTGACGGGTTGGTATTCCGATGTTGCTATCAAGGAAAGTATAGGACAAGTGTTTAACTTCCCGTTGGTTACCTTCAAAAGCGGTGAACAAATCACGGTGATTGACGTGTTCGTGTCAATCCTGATTATCTGGGCGGTGTTTTGGTTGGGCAGTTGGTCTCGCCGAATCACTTACCGATGGGTATTTCTACGCATCACTGATACTGGAATACGGCATAGTTTATCGGTATTTATTCAATATGTCATTGTATTGGTTGGGCTGCTCATTGTGTTGAAAGCCATCGGGATAGATCCCACCGCCTTTACTGTGTTTGCCGGTGCTATAGGTATTGGCATTGGTTTTGGTATGCAAAATGTCGTTAGTAATTTTATCAGTGGCATCTTGTTGTTGGTAGAACGTCCGGTGCGAACTGGCGATTTGGTGGAGATCAATGGTCACGTAGGGCATGTCAGTAAAATTGGGATTCGTTCTCTGATTCTCAGAAAACGGGACAAAACCGAACTTGTTGTACCTAATTCTGATCTCATCTCTAATGCCTTTAGTAATTGGACACACAGTGATAAGACATATCGTCTTAGCGTATTCATTAATGTCAGTTATGACGATGATCTGCATTTTGTTCAAAAGATTCTCATGGAAGCTGTGGGTGAATTGCCAGAAATTCTCAGTAAGCCGGCCCATAAGGTATTGTTGTGGGAATTTACCGACTTTGCAGCGAAGTTTCGCGTTGATTGTTATATTGATCCTGATTTCGATAAGACATATAGATCAACGGTGTTGTTTAAAATTTGGGATCGTTTGAAAGCGGCAGGTATAAAAATACCTTATCCACAGCAAGATATGCATATCAAGTTAGCCTCAAACGCTCAATTATCTGATGGGAGTTTGCTTGTGCCCCACAGTACCTATAGCAGCCCTTCAGATAGAGAAATCTGTTGACTTTTCGATGTTCAAAGGTAACGCATCCTATTACACTGGTTTGCAAATTCGTACCACCCTCTGGTTTTTTGTTTGGGTAGTCCTATAACAGTAGTGATACTGGCGTTATTCGTTGTGCTTGGTATGATCAGCGAAGAACGCCGTCACTACCGGTTTAGGACTACCTTTTTTTTAACGTGCTTTTAGGGTGCTGTGAGTCTTGACAGGGTGGAACGACTTTATGAATATATAATACTACAAGGATAGCCTTTTATGAATATTGAATTTGTTGAGCAACAAGCCTATTTGGTTTTTAGGGTGGATGGTGAGTATTATCGTGTTTCTTATGAGCGCAATGAGAAGGATTCCAATTGGGCGATGCGATTGATTGATGTGAGTAGGAATGAAACGGTGTACAGTAAAACATTGGACGCGATTGTTGCGCCTGATATTGAGTTGTCAGAAGAGATTGTAAAAACGTATATTTCACGCGGGTAAATTCGCAGCTACCAATCGCTTTCTTCCAAACATGGCGCAACGCGATTGGCAACAGTACGCGCTTGAGTTAATTATTCTAAATCATTGGAAGACTATGATCGGAATCGTTGTTTTACGTCTTTTGCAGTGTCTTATGCTGAAGCGCAGATAAATATGATGATAACACTGAAAAATAGTAATGGTAATGGCGAATAGGAGTACAAGGCGAACCTTGTACGAAAAACTTGGTTTTTATTGAAGTTAATTAAAGGACTCGAAGTTTTAACACTAGAAGCCCAAACTAAAGTTTGGACTCCTGAAAAGCCCAAACTAAAGTTTGGACTCCAGTTGGCGCGATTCGGTTCGACGCAAAATTTTTGTGCGCAAAAATTCCTATAATTGGGAATTGAGAATGAGAGGAATAAAACATGAGAATAAAAACAACAAGTTAATAAATCATGTTTAATGAATCATTCTTAATAAACCGTTTGGAATGAGTTTTGCAAGTGCCTCAGTTAACTACTTATTTAACTATTTTGTAACTGCTCAGCCCTGAAAGGGCGAATTATTATAGCCTGGGGCAACGCCCCAGGTACCGTTTATGATTTAAAGCCCTGAAAGGGCGAATTATTATAGCCTGGGGCAACGCTCCAGGTACTGTTTATGATTTAAAGCCTTGAAGGGGCGAATTATTATAGCCTGGGGCAACGCTCCAGGTACTGTTTATGATTTAAAGCCCTGAAGGGGCGAATTATTATAGCCTGGGGCAACGCCCCAGGTACTGTTTATGATTTAAAGCCTTGAAGGGGCGAATTATTATAGCCTGGGGCAACGCTCCAGGTACTGTTTATGATTTAAAGCCTTGAAGGGGCGAATT
>QNER01000469.1 GCA_003646175.1 Candidatus Parabeggiatoa sp. nov. 1 | reverse complement strand
TTAGCCTGAACCGTCGTCTAATAGCTGAAGTGCCCTAAAGGGCACTGAAGACTCAATGCCATATCGTGTGCTTATGAAAAAATCAGGAATTTACCAGTCCCCTTTAGGGGACTTTAGCTTTGACTTTCTCGTTTATTTCTTAACTTAATGGCATTGAGGCGACTGATTGGGGCGAGATAAAATAGAAAAAGTTATCCGCGTTTTCGATGCCCATTTCAATGGCACACTCATAATCGACCCCTTTTTGAATATCACGATCATGTGTCCAAGTGGTTTTGGCATAGCGTGACAATGATTGAACCACACTGTTCCGAATGGCTTTATCGTGGTGGATGTCATAACAGATAAAAATATCCGTCATCAGGTTTTCGGCGTTTTTACGCGCCTCGCAAATAAACTCACACACTAAAGTTGAGGGTTGACACGGTGGTTGCCTTGGCGGCAAAAATTCGGTCAATAGCCACTCTTCGGCCGCTTGACGCTCTTTACCGACTAATAAATAATGGGTATTTTTTTTGTTTTTTTGCCATAAAAGGGCGTGGGCTAAAATGTCGGTGTGGCGGTGGACATACTCTTTTTGCCGTTCTAGCACCGCGGTTATGCGTTCCACTACGCCATCAAGCGCGTCGATGCTTTGTCCAAACACAGGAAAATCAAAGGTTTTTAGATACGCCAAGTCATCGTGTTTAGCCCAGTTGTTTTCATAAGGCTGCGCCCATTCAACTAAGCGTTGGCAATCGGAATCGGAGAGTTTTTCTTTGGCATCTAACCAGTCCGTTCGGCCAATTAGTGCGTGAGAGCGGTTTAAAACATCCAACGTGGTACGGATATTTTGATCGGGCAGGTTGTAGAATTGGTAGAAATTCACCATCACCTGCTGATCCCCCGCCGACAATTCTTGTTCGGGGGTGTCAAAAATCACCATTTGGTTGATTGGAATAACCCGTTTGCCTAACAGGCGGGCATATTCCAGTTCAATCAGGCAATAAGGTGATGTCATGCAACGTGGTGCCATGACATAGACAAAGTTGTGCGCCGATTCAATGCCATGATTAATGCGCTGGGCATAGTCATCCCCATCGGGGATATTGACTTTATCAAACCACGCCTCATAGCCAGCGAGTTTGAGTCGTTGGTGTAGTCGGCCGACAAAGCCTAAGCTTTCGCGTCGGCCGTAGGATATGAATAAGTCTTTGAATTTGAATGACATCGCTTTTTTGAGTCAGTGGTTCGTTATCTATTAAAGAAGGGGGGTGTTGCCCCGAAGTACAAAGCTTACGCTTGGTACGAAAATGAACAAAACGACTAATACCAGAAAATAAAAATTGATTCAACTGTGTGCGAATGCAAAATGACTGCCAAAATGAAAAATGAAAAATGAAAAATGAAAAATACTAAGGTGCCTTTCCAAAGTGGTTTTTAGGGCCATGTTGGCGAATTGATGGCCCAAGATTTATCCGGAGTCCAAGATTTATCCGGAGTCCAAGATTTATCCGGAGTCCAAGATTTATCTTGGACGAGACCAGCCAAACTAAAGTTTGGACTCCTTGCCAAACTAAAAACGACGCTAAAGTTTCGCTCCGCGAAACTTTAGCGTCGTTTGGACTCCGGAGTCCAAGATTTATCTTGGCCGTGGCCGAAAGAAATCAGATTTCTTGAAGAAATCGGATTTCTCTGTTGCGTATTTATCCATCCTTCTGGCATTTTTGAATGAGTGTGGTAAATAGGCAATCACAATGTGGCGCTGCTTGTCGCACTTTATCAACTTCTAACAAAGCTAACAATTTGGATGCATGTTGTATCTTGTGATATTCACCTTTTTTAGTATTGCGAGTAGCAGCTTTTAAGCAGGGTTCAAGCTGTTTTTTATCAATTTTTTCTACCTCGGGATTTTTGGAAATGGCATTTTCTTTAAATCCTTGCCCGTAGAATTTTTTGAGTGTCTCAATGTCAGCAATTAACCAAGCCTCCATCGTTTGTACCATTAAATGACAATGTTCATCATCAATCTTTAGCAAATCCCAGTCGTCTCTAAGCTTTAAGTGTTGACAAGGTGTTGTGTGTACGGGTGCTTCGGCATCAACAAGCAAAACATTAAAAGCATCAGGATTCGCTTTTAAAGCATTTTTGAAGTCTCCAAAAGCATTTTGACGAGAACCACAAATAATGACTTGCCAACGGATTCGTTTTTGCTGGGCAATCTGTCTGATGTCTTTTAAAAACTCACTGAAGCCAATACGCATGGCCTTTTTAGTCTCTTTTTTATCGCCCCCCCTTCTATGTAAATCCGAATTTCCTTTACCATTGATTGCCCCCAATTTCCCCCATCAGCCAGAGTTCGCCTAGAGAGTATTTTTCTAGCCAGCTTTTCAGTCGTTGCGAATCGAGACGACGTAAGTGGCTTCCCTCATCGTCACGTTCACAAACTAAAACACTGTCAGCATATTCAGAAAGGGCCGAGACTAAACCATCTGAATGGGTTGCCACAATCAATTGGGTTCTTTGCGAAGCCTCAATCAGCATGTCCGCAATGAGAGGCAAAATATCGGGATGAAGACCAATTTCTGGTTCTTCAATGCACAACAACGGCGGTGGTGTTGGATCGAGAAGTAAAGCCATTAAAAATAAATAATGCAAGGTACCATCGGATAGACGCGGTGCCGGCGTGGGTTGATTCAGGCCCTTTTCACGAATAAATATTTGCACCGTGCCACCGTAAATTTTGATACTGAGTTCGATTGCGTCTTCATAAAACTTTTGAAACGGCCCAAGTATCTGTTGATTGCTGAGTTGATATTGTAAATCGTTTAAAACGAGCCCAAGGTTACTGCCATCTTCTTCAAGCGGATGTTCTGGTAAATCAGTCTGTTGTGGCTTTCTAAGGGCTGAACCTTGACCAATGTGCCAGTTGCGATATAAGCCAATATGAGAGAACTGATTTTTGAGAGAAAAAAGTGCGTCATAATGTGCCTTGTCATATTTCAAATCCAAACTTTCTGGCTTTGAATGAAATCCGGTGGCAATAACGGATTGATCGATGGCATTGTGATGTACTTTATCTATTTCTAGCCCGTGAATAACTTCATTCACTATCTCAAGTCTCTGATTAACGCTCGTGAAACTCAGTTGATAATCTAGGGTTGGTTTGACACCCTCAAGAATCACTCCAATTTTAGCGGTGGGATTTTCGCCTTTGTCTCCTTTCCAAATAAACTCACTCACACCCCCCCCTTTACGAATCGGGACAAGTAAATGAGTTGGAGTGGCCTTCAAAATACCAAACGCTTCGATAAGGTTAGACTTACCAGAACCATTTGGCCCAATCAACACATTCAGCGGTTGCAATTCTATTTCTTCTCCTTGACTGCCATAAGAGAGGAAATTATGTAGCTTTAACTTTCGGATAAGTCTTTTGCCTTCCATTGGGTTTTCCTAAATAAAGAGTTTCCAAAACCTTGGAGGTTTTTTTTGAAAGCTCCAAGGTTTTCAAAACATTGGAGGTTTTTTTTGAGCCTTTTGAGCCTTTACGCTCGCGCCGTCGTGTTATTTTGGATTGGCTCGCTTTTTGAAGGTTGAGCGTGTGATGGGGTTGGCTCCTTTTTTGCCTTGGCTTTTTCGGCCGCCTTCACTTGCGTTTCTTTCAAGGCGCTCATCGTTTTCTGCATTTTTTGCACCCACTCTTGGAACTCGCTGCCCAAAGTCGTTTCCGTTTCTGAGATTAAGTTGTCAATATTGTCTTGTTTGGCTTGTTCAGAAGAGGGTAAAGCTGACCACCAATTACGGATATTGGTTAAATTGATGGCAGCTTGGTTGTATTTTTTTAGTCGATCTTCCACTTGCTGATAGCCCAAGTAAGTTCCAATCGCTGCGACCAGTCCAGTTGTGAATGCAATCCAAAGTTCCAGCCCACGCGCCGCGAGTAAAGTACCGACACCCCCTAAAATGTAAATCCCCATTGCAATCGAGATAATTGGTGCTCCAGTTGACCTGTTTTTTTCACGTAATAATTAAGTTGATCCTCAAGACGAGCGTTGAGGTAACGTTCTGGAGATAGCATCGCAAACCCATCATCATTTTCGGCGGTACTATACAGCGGCGGTAGGGGGCCTTGATAAGGTTGGAGTGCTGACAGGTTGACTTCCGTTTGCATCATGTGATTATTGAGTTCTTGGATTTTATCAGCCAGATGAGTTTCTCGGCTCCTGTCAACACAGTATTCAGCACTGTAAGCACCCGCTTGGGTTCTGTAACGGAAAATTTCACTTTTGAGTGTTTCGGCAGTGCTACGCAACGAAATCCATTTCTGGCCGGCATTGAAACGGTTCGACACCGCTATCAAAATGGTAATAACCACCGGGATTGCCACAATCACCCATTGCAAAAAAGCCACGAGCCAGGTGGTGAGTGTATTTAGAATTGAGTAGCTCGCCACAAATTTGGCGAGACAACTGGCCTTTTCAATGATTTTCAGACTCTCTCGCACTTTAACCCTGATTTCAAGTTTTTGCTCGTCTTTAAGCAGTTTTTTGGCTTTCTTTTCAGTCTCTGCCATGGTGGAATGACAGAGGGTAGAGAGCCAATTCCACGACTTGGACAAGAAGGTTTTTATTGAGTCATATAGGGAAGAGAGCGCGTTCCAAAAAGAGGAGAAGGTGTCGTTAGTATTTTCCGCCGTATTCTCGGTACCATTGCCATTTTCTGTTGACGATTCCGGTGTCGTTGTTGGTTGGCTCGAAGTGGCGATATTTGTCTGTTTTTTTACGGCCGTTTGAGTCTCTGTCGATTTGCAGTTTGCAGCTTCATGAGATTGTATCTGTACGGTAATCAAATTTCGTGCTTGTGTCACTTGCTGTGCTTCTTGAATTTGCAAATCTAAAGTTGCCTGTAGTAAAGCGAGTAAAGTGCCTAATACGCCGACAATGACAAGAGCGAATTGAAGGCGGTAAAAAGACTTTTGTTGCCGAGCCGCGTTTTTGTCATACACGGCAAATTGTTCCCAAGCGAGTTTAAGCGTATCATCGCCGCGGAATTGTCGGCGGATGAGTCGCTCTAATTTTTCAACCTCGCCTTCGACGGGGAACAGAAAAAGATTGCCATCGGCAATAATTTCTGCTAACACGGGATCGGCAATAAAGTCCGGCCGGTCTTGATATAAAGCCGTAATTTCGTCGGCTAATTGTCCAGTACCTGACAAGACAATAATAGGCCAACCTAAACGTACCGCTTGTAAAACTTCAGTACGCGATTGCTCAGTCCCATTGGCCAATATCGTCACGGTTGGCATGTTGGTTGCCAGTGTCGCGCCTAAGTTATATCTAAACTCAATTTCCTTGGCAGTGTTTTGTGCATCCACTAACACAAAATGCGTGTGATTGGGGTCTAAAGGCGTGGCTTCGGAACGGGCGGGGGTTTCCGATTGGCCAGGGTAAGTGACTTGCGCGGCATTGGCAACTCCAATAAGCGGTGACTTGTAGCCACGATCGGCGACACCTTGCCCCGTCATCGCCACTAAGCCCGATGTTTTTCCATCATCCATTAGCACCGCATTTACATCAACAGCAGCCCGAGCAACGCCACGACTCAATAATTGTGTCAACCGCTGTTGTATAATCTCATCTAGGTTCTCGGTATCACCAGAAACCATGATCAAAGCGCTCGGCGTGGTTAGCGGTAATTTAAACGCCATCTGCTCTGGGGGCGCGTCTGGTGAGGCGGTAATTAATTGTGCGGAATGACCATTAGGAAAGGCAATCGTTTGGGAGTTTTTATCAAAAAGTGTTTCAGGCGAACTTTTGGTTTTTTTCACGATTTTGAGTTTTTGAGGGAGTTTTTCTAACATCATTGCCAAGATGTTTGGCAATCTTTTTCGTTTTGGAGATAGTTTTTTCAACATAATCACCAAGCTTTGCGAATGGAAACGACAAAAATTTCCCCAGGTTTATCTCGCTACGCTCGTTTGAGAAGTTTATCTCGCTACGCTCGTTTGAGAAGTTTATTTCGCTGCGCTCGGAACGAAAGTTTCACCAGGGGCTATACTAAGCACCGCCATAAATTGAGCTGAAAGTCATTTCGACAGATACGAAATCTTTTGCCACCCAATAAGATTTCTCCTAGTGTCGAAATGACAAAAAAAGCGCAAATTTGTAAAGTATATTCACATTTTATACGGAACGTACTTCAAATCGGTGAAAATGAAAAAATGAAATTAGACTCAAATTCATAGTAAAATTATAGACTTATCATTGATTTAATCATTTTTCATTTTTCATTTTTCATTTTTCATTAGACTTAAACCTCTCCATAATGCCAGCCTTCTTTCAACCACCGCCCTATCAACAACGGACACTGCTCTGGTTGTTCTTTAAACAATATCTTGCCGGCTTCTACAATATCGTCTAACATGATTTTATCCCGTTG